>NZ_JBFUEO010000003.1:0-177306 GCF_056403935.1 Pedococcus sp. P2_E4
CAACGAGACGCACCGCCCGGCGGCGGCCCTGCTGGCCCGCCGGGCCACCGACTCGGGGTCGAGCTGCGCCGCCAGGCCCCGCGCGGCCCTGCCGACCCCCGCGTCACCCATGGCGGGGAGGTCGGTGGCCAGGCGCCGGTCGACCTCGCGTCGGTCGTCGACCGACAGGACGGCGGTCTCCCGGCACAGGATCGTCGCCCGCCACTCACTGACCCTGCCAGCGCTGAGGTGGGCCATCGTTCGCGGCATCTCGCGCACCATCGCCCGGGCGAAGCCGAGGTGCCTCGACCCCCGGTGTGGCGACTCGCGCCGGGCCAGCGCGATCTGGGCCGCCACTCCCCTGCCCCGGTCCCGCGCGGGGACTCCCCCTGCGGCTTGGGCGGCCTCTTGGGAGTCGGCGAACGCGACGGCCAGGCGAGCCTGCGCCGCGGCTGCGGCGGCCTTGAGCGACTCGAGCTCGCGGATCAGGTCGAGGCGGTCGGAGTCGTCGTCACCCTCGACGCAGGCCAACGCGGCAATGACGTCGCGCACGCCGGCGGCGGAGCCCAGCGAGCGCTCAGCCGCATCCCGACACCCGCGTTCGAACATGTGTCCATACTAGGAGCAGGGTCTGACAGACGGCCTCAGTCGAGTCGATCGGCGGCCACCACTCCGCGCATGACCAGGTCGATCGCCTTGTGGGCCGTCGTCCGGAGGGTCGGCTCGGGTGCCGCGTCGGCGATCTGCCCGAGCAGGTCGACGACCTGCTTGCACCGACGCACGAAGTCGCCGGCGGCCATGTCGGACCCGCGCAGCACCTCCTCGAGCTGGCGGCCACTGGCCCAGCGGTGCATCATCCAGGCCATCCCCGCGTCGGGGTCGCCGGTCAGTGGCAGCCCCAGCTCGCGCTCACGGTCCTCGAGCCGCGACCACAGCCCCTGCATGGAGCGGACGGCGTCGGCCACGTCGTCGGTGGGCATCCTGGGCGCCGGGTCGGTCTCGTCGCGGCGCGGCTCGTGGATCAGGGCCGACACGACCGAGGCGAGCCCCGGGCCGTCGAGACGCTTCCACACGCCTAGCCGCAGGCACTCGGCAGCGAGCAGGTCCTTCTCGGTGTAGAGCCGACGCAGCGTGGACCCCTGCGCGGTGACCTCGTCGCCGGTCGCCGACAGGTAGTCCATCTCCGACAGCAGCGTGCAGATGCGGTCGAACGTCTTGGCGACGGAGTTCGTGCGCCCCTCGACCTTGCGCTGCAGACCCACGGTCTCGCGCTTCAGCCGCCACCACCGCTCGGCCCACCGCGCGTGGTCCTCGCGGTCGGGGCACTGGTGGCAGGGGTGCGCCTTGAGCTGCGCGCGCAGCTGAGCGATCCGCTCGTCCTCCGCAGACCCCGCGTATGCCGTGCGGCCACCGCCGCGCGAGGGCGGCGGGTCGTGCGGCACCGCGATCCGCAGCGACGTCGCGAGGTCCCTGCGCGCCTTCGGGCTCTTGGCGTTGAAGTGCGCAGGCACCTTGACCTGCGCGATCGCCTCGACCGGCGTCGGCACGTCGACCAGCGTGAGCCGGCGCAGCTGCTTGTCCTCCGTGACCACCATCGGCGCAGGGGCCTCACCGCGGAACGAGCGGGACGGCGAGACGACCACCGCATAGCCTGCGCGGCGACCCGTCGGGATCTTGATGACGTCCCCGATCCGCAGCGCCTCGAGCGACACCGCGGCCTCGGCCCGCTTGCTCGCGGACCGCGCCTTGGCACCCTCCTTCTCGAGGCCCGCGACCTCGTGGCGCAGCGCGGCATACTCCTCGAAGTTGCCGAGGTGGCAGGCCATGCCCTCGGCGTAGCCCTTGAGGCCCTCCTCGTTCTTGCGCACGGCCCGCGCCATGCCCACGACCCCACGGTCGGCCTGGAACTGTGCGAACGAGGTCTCGAGGATCTCGCGCGCCGTCTCGCGACCGACCTGGGCCACCAGGTTGACGGCCATGTTGTAGGTGGGGCGGAACGACGACCGCAGCGGGTAGGTGCGGGTCGACGCGAGCCCGGCCACCGCCAAGGGGTCCATGCCGCGGTTCCACTGGACCAGCGCGTGGCCCTCGACGTCGATGCCGCGACGTCCGGCCCGACCGGTGAGCTGCGTGAACTCGGCGGGGGTGATGTCGGCGTGCGTCTCGCCGTTGAACTTCACGAGCTTCTCGAGGACCACCGTGCGTGCCGGCATGTTGATGCCGAGGGCCAGGGTCTCGGTCGCGAAGACCGCCCGGATGCGGCCCGCAGTGAAGAGCTCCTCGACGATCTCGCGGAAGGTCGGGAGCATGCCGGCGTGGTGCGCGGCGAACCCGCGGGTGAGGCCGTCGACGAAGTCCCAGTAGCCGAGCACCCCGAGGTCCTCGTCGGCGAGCGAGGACACCCGCTCCTCGACGGTCCGGCGGATCCGCTCGCCCTCGGCCTCGGGGATCAGCCGGATGCCGTCGCGCAGGAGCTGCCCGACGGCGGCCTCGCAGCCGACCCGGCTGAAGATGAACGTGATGGCCGGCAGCAGCCCCTCGCGCTCGAGCCGCAGCACCACCTCGGACCTCGTCGCTCCCCCGCCGGGGCGTCCGCCCTGGCGGGGCGCCGGCGCAGACGGCCGGGCGCGGTGGTCGCGATCTCCCTGGCGGCGGCCGTAGCGGCTGCCTCGGCGGGCGCCCTCGTCCCAGCGGCCTCGTTGGTCGCTGGTGCGGATCGCCTGGAGCAGCTCGGGGTTGACCCGCGTCGCGTCGATGCCGGTCACCGGCGCCGACGTCTCGTCGACGAACAGGTCGTACATCGCCTGCCCCACCATCATGTGCTGCCACAGCGGCACGGGGCGGTGCTCCGACACGATGACGTCGACTCCCCCGCGCACCTCCGACAGCCAGTCGCCGAACTCCTCGGCGTTGCTCACGGTCGCCGACAGCGACACCACCTGCACGTCCTGCGGTAGGTGGATGATGACCTCCTCCCAGACGGCGCCGCGGAAGCGGTCCGCGAGGTAGTGCACCTCGTCCATCACCACGAAGCCGAGGCCGTGCAGGGTGCGGGACCCGGCATACATCATGTTGCGCAGCACCTCGGTGGTCATGACGACCACGGGCGCCTCGCCGTTGATCGAGGAGTCGCCGGTCAGCAGGCCGACGTTGGCGGAGCCGTGTCGTCGCACGAGGTCGTTGTACTTCTGGTTGGACAGCGCCTTGATCGGGGTGGTGTAGAAGGCCTTGCGCCCCGTGGCGAGGGCGAGGTGCACGGCGAACTCACCCACGATGGTCTTGCCCGCGCCCGTGGGCGCCGCGACCAGCACGCCGCGACCCGCCTCGACGGCCTCGCAGGCCTGCTGCTGGAAGGGGTCGAGCGGGAAGTCCACCGTGGCCTCGAAGGCCGCCAGCTGGGACGTGGCGGCTGCCGCACGGCTGGCGCTGGCCGCGTAGCGCTCGGCGGGGGTCGGCATGCGCCTGAGCCTACGTGCCGGGCGGCACGAGGATCGTCACCGCGCCGGGGACCACCTCGACGGACAGCGGCAGTGGGGCGAACCGCTCGCCGTCGGCATAGGCGACGATGCCGTCGGCCTCGAGAGTGACCTGCCGCCCACGGATGATCTCGACGGCCGGGTGGCCGACGTGGGCGCCCTTGAACACCTTGGGGAACACCCTGAGGAACTCCACGGTGCTGATCTCGTGCAGGATCAGGACGTCGGCCAGCCCGTCGTCGAACTGCGCGTCGGGCACGACCTTCATGCCGCCGCCGTAGGACGGCCCGTTGGCCACGACGACCAGCATGGCGTTCGTCTGGTGCCGGACACCGTCGACCGTGATGACGTAGGGAATCGCCTTGAACAGCGGCAGCTCGCGCAGGATCGCGAGGTTGTAGCGCATCTGGCCCTTGGGCCATGGCCAGGTGTTGGCACGTTCGTTGACCAGCGAGTCGAACCCGGCGCCGAGCACCCCGCCGTACCACCGGGTCTCGCCGTGGGGGTCGACGTACCTGATGGCGTCGATGCTGCGTTCGCGCCCGGTGGTGACGATGTCGGCCCCGTGCACCGGGTCGTGCGCCGGCAATCCCAGGCCGCGGGCGATGTCGTTGCCCGTCCCGGCGGCGATGACCGCCAGCGTCACCTTCGTCTCGGCGGCGAGGTTGATCCCGAGGTGGGCCATCCCGTCGCCGCCCACCACTGCGAGCACATCCAGACCCTGAGCGATGGCGCCGAGCGCGCGGTCCCGCGCCGCGGCATACGACTCGTCGGAGAGGTCCACGACCTCGTGCCCGGCGGCCCTCAGCCGGTGGGCGACCTCGAGTCCGGTCGACATGCCCCGGTTCTTGCCCGAGGTCGGGTTGACCACGAGGCCGATGCGCTTGGCAGCTGAGGAGGTCGGGGCCACGGGCGGAGGCTACAGGCTGGAGGCCTGGTCGTCGGCCAGTTCCTCGTCGGCCCACGACGGACGGTCCTTGCTCCGCCGCCGGTCGATGATCGTGGCCACACCCAGCGCGGCCAGGTAGAGGACGCACAACGGGATCGCGAGCAGGAACATCGTGAACGGGTCCGGGGTCGGCGTGGCGACGGCGGCGAAGACGAAGATGATCAGGAAGGCCGGACGCCACGTCCGGCGCATCACCGACGCCGGCAGCACGTGGGCGACGTTGAGCGCCACGAGGAACACCGGCATGAGGAAGGCCAGCCCGAACACCACGATGAAGCGGGTGACGAAGCTGAAGTAGAGCGCGGCCTCGGGGTAGTTGACCGCACCCTCGGGGGTGAAGCTGATGAGCAGCTGCACGGCCTTCGGGAGGGTCGTGTAGGCGAAGTAGCAACCGCCGAGGAAGAGCGGCACTGTCGCCGCGATGAAGGCCAGCGAGATGCGGCGCTCGCGCTTGGTGAGCCCCGGCACGATGAACGCCCACAGCTCGTACAGCCAGACCGGGCTCGAGAGGATGAAGCCCAGCCAGATGGAGATGCTCACCCGCTGGGAGAAGGCCGCCGTGAGTCCGGCGAAGTTGAGCGCGATCGACTGCTCGTCACCGCGTTGGCGGGCGATCGCCAGCAACGGCTCCGTCAGGTGGTCGTAGACCGTGTCGTAGAGGAACCAGCCCCCGATGGCCGCTGCCAGCAGGGCGATGGCAGCGATGAGGATGCGCCGACGCAGCTCGCGAAGGTGGTCAGCCAGCGCCATCCGGCCGTCGGGGTTGCGGGCACGCCGGAACGCCATGGTCGAGGGTCGTCGGTGCTCGCCGACGGCCTAGTTGGCGCCGGTGGTGTTGTCGGTGCGCGGGCTGTTGTCCTCGCGCATCGCGGTGGTGCCCGTGGTGCCCTCGGGCACGTCGGCCTCGCGGACCGTCTCACCCTTGACCGTCTCGCTGCTGGCGGCGCTCTTGCCGTCGTTCTTCATCTCGTTGACCTCGGACTTGAACACGCGCATGGAGCGGCCGAGGCTGCGAGCGGCGTCGGGCAGGCGCTTCCAGCCCAGGATGAGGATGAGCAGCACCGCGATGATGATGATCTCGGGTGCACCGATGTTGCGAAGCATGAGAAGCGCCTTTCGAAACGCGAGGTCGTACCAGGGGGGCGGGTCGTGTCCAGAGTCGTCGTATCAGGAGTCTAGGCGTCTGGCCCAGGTCGGGAGGTTGGCAGCACGCCGGGCGCGTCGCTGCTCCCTCAACGCCCCGCGGGTGGCGAGGCGTTCCCGCCGGAGCCGACGGGGGTCGCCGAACACGGCGAGCTCGGGTGCGGGGGTCCGGTCACCGAGCCGGTCGGTCTGGGACTGCAGCGCGGCGAGCGTCTCGGAAGCCCGTCCGACCTCGGCGCCCAGCTCCTTGGCCTGACCCCAGACGGCCCACGCACGGGTCGCCAGGTAGGCCGCCGCGATGACCACGAGCAGCACCCAGATGAGGACCCACCACCACACGTCGTGAACCCTACCCGCCCACCGTCGGCTGGTCCCGCGCCCCGTCGTCCCCCCCGTGGGCGGGCCCGAGGTCGTAGGCGGCCAGCGCCTCCTGCGCCCCGGCGCGCACCGCCTCGGCGAGGTCGACCGGGTCGACCACGGTGCCCAGCCCCCCGAGCCGCCAGACGAGGCGACGCAGCCACAGCGTGTCAGCGGTTCGCAGGGTCACCGTCTGGGCGCCGCTCGCGTCCGTCTCGACCGACTCCACCGGGTAGTAGTCGCTGACCCAGGACGCGCCCGGCGCCAGGTGCAGGGTGACCAGCTGGTCGTCGGGACGAGGGGTGAAGGTGCCCGCGTCGAGGTCCCGCAGGGTCGCGTCGGCCGGCGGCGTGCCGTCGGTGTCGAGCACCTGCAGGCTCGTGATGCGGTCCATGCGGAACAGCCGGGTGTCCTGGGCGCGGTGGCACCACCCCTCGAGGTACCAGCGCGAGTCGAGGTTGACGACGCGCATCGGGTCGACGTCACGCTCGGTGGACTCGTCGCGGCTCGGGACGAGGTAGGTGAGGTGGACGCGCCGGTGGCTCTCGACAGCGCGCCGTGCGTCGGCCAGCAGGTCGGCCTCGACACCCTCGGAGATGGCGACCTCGACCCGGGCGGCGGCCTCGGCGCTGGCGCCGGTGGCCTCCTCGAGCTTGGCCATCGCCCGCTCGATGGCGTCCCGCTCGCCGAGGCCGGGGACCGTGGCGAGGGCCCGCAGGCCGACCATGAGGGTCAGCGCCTCGTCGCGACCGAGCCGCAGGGGGCGCGCGATCGTGTCGGCGTTGGTGACGAAGACCCGACCGCCCTCCCACTGGGCGTCGATGAGCTCGTCGGGCATCTGCCCGTAGCCGCAGAGGTAGAGCAGCCGCAGGTCGGTCTCGAGCTGGGCCACGGAGATCCCCAGCTCGGTGGCGGCCTGCTCCAGGTCGATGCCCTGGCGGTTGACCAGCCACGGCACCATGGTCAGCAGCCGGGACAGCCGGGCGGTCGCGGTCTCGGGAGCGCTCATGCGGCGCCCGCTGCCCGGGCGGCGCCCTGCAGCCGTGCCACGACGAGGTCGCGCACCTCGAGGGGACCGACCACCACGACGTCGGGGCCGTAACCGGTGACCTCGTCGGCGAAGGCGTCCGCGTCGGTGAACGGCACCTCGAGCAGCGACCACCCCCCGTCGCCGGACTGCCCCGTCGCACGGCGGCGCAGCGACTGTCCCCGCCCGTCGCGCACGCGGACCGAGGCGGTCTGCACCGTCGCGTCGCCCACCTGGCTGCGGATCATCTCCTGGGCACGGTGGTCGGCGGGCACGGCATACGGGGCGGCTTTGCGGACCGGCTGGACCTCGCCCTCGATGCGCGAGAGGCGGAACACGCGTGGTGCGTCCCGACCCAGGTCGAAGCCGGTGAGGTACCAGCGGCCGTGCCAGGACGCGAGGCCCCACGGCTGGACGGTGCGCGGGGTGGGCTCGCCCTCGCCCGACTTGCGGTAGCCGAACGTGATGGTGTGCTGCGACACGACGGCGTTCTTGACCGCGTCGAACGCAGGCTCCCGCGTGCCCAGCCGCGGCTCGATCCCGACGAGGCTGTCATCGTCGCGTTCGATGCCGGCGGCCTTGAGCTTGCGCAGCGCCTGCGCGGCCGGCCCGGCCAGCGACGCCTGCGCCCAGGTGCGGCTGGCCAGCCCGAGCACGGCCAGCTCGTCGGGCTCGAACTCCAGGTCGGGCAGGGCGTAGTCGCGCTGGTCGATGCGGTAGCCGAGCTCGTCGTCGAACGCTCCCCCGATGTCGGCCGTCACCAGGGGGATGCCCAGCTCGCGCAGCTCGTCCTTGTCCCGCTCGAACATCCGGTCGAAGGCCTCGTCGCTGGCGGCCGTGCCGTACTGGGGCACCACCTCACGGATCTTGGCCTTGGGCAACGGTCGGCGCGTGTAGAGCAGCACCAGCACGAGGTTGAGGAGGCGCTCGGTCTTGGCGGCCGGGCCGGTGGGGGAACTCACGGCCCCGACGCTACCCGAGTGGTGGGCGGCTCCCGTGGCTAGTCTGCGTGTCGTGATGCAGTGGCGTGAGGGGACGGTCAAGGCGGTGCGCGGCCGGTGGCCGGGCGCCGTGGAGTATGCCGTGGAGCTGGCCACCGGGGACCGTTCCGAGGTGCGTGCCCTCGCCTACACGGCCCTGGTCGGTGAGCCGGAGGTCGGCGACCGGGTCCTGCTCAACGCCTCGGCGCTGCTGCGCGGACTCGGCACCGGCGGGCTCGCGTTCGTCGTGGCGGCGCCGGACCGGCTGCCGACCGACCCACCTGCCCCGGAGGGCCACATCGTCAAGGCGCGCTACACGCCGCAGCAGCAGATGTTCATGGCCGTGGACGAGCAGGACAGCCCGCACCACGGCGCCATGACCCGCGGACCGGCCGCCGCCGGGGACCTGGTGGGCCTGCCCGTCGTGGTGGCCGACCTGCACTCGGCCCTGCCCGCGGTCCTGGCCGGCATCCGCGCCGACCGCCCGCAGGCCCGGGTCGTCTACCTCATGACCGACGGCGGGGCGCTCCCGATCGCGTTCTCCCGCAACGTCGCCACCCTGACCGAGTCGGGCTGGCTCGCGGGGACCGTCACCGTCGGACAGGCCTACGGCGGCGACCACGAGGCGGTGACCCTGCACTCGGGGCTGCTGGCGGCGCGACACGTCCTCGACGCGGAGGTTGCCGTCGTCATCCAGGGGCCGGGCAACGTCGGCACCGGGACACCGTGGGGTTACACGGGGGTCGCCGCCGGTGAGGCGCTCAACGCCGTCGGCACCCTCGGCGGCCGCGGTGTCGCCGCCCTGCGCGTCTCGGACGCCGACCCGCGCCCCCGGCACCGGGGCATCTCGCACCACAGCACCACGGCATACGGGCGGGTGTGCCTCGTGGCGGCGGACGTGCCGCTGCCCCGCCACGAGCCCGGCGACGAGTTCGGCACCCTCGTCGCCGCGCAGGCGCACCGGCTCGCCGGTCAGGCCCAGGGCGACCTGCGCGTGCGCGAGGTACCCGTCGACGGCCTCGAGGCCGCCCTGCGCGAGGTCCCGGTGCGGCTCTCGACCATGGGCCGCGGGCTCGACGAGGACCACGCGGCCTTCCTCTACAGCGCAGCAGCCGGGCGGTATGCCGCCCGGCTGCTGTCAGGGAGTGCTGGCTGAGGTCAGCGCACGTCGACCAGGTCGACGACGAAGATCAGCGTCTCGCCCGGCTTGATCGCGCCGCCGGCGCCACGGTCGCCGTAGGCGAGGTGGGCGGGGATGGTCAGCTTGCGACGGCCGCCGACCTTCATGCCGACGATGCCCTCGTCCCAGCCACGGATGACCTGGCCGACCCCGAGGCGGAAGTCGAGCGGTGCGCCGCGGTTCCACGAGGCGTCGAACTCCTCGCCGCTGGAGTGCGCGACGCCGACGTAGTGCGCCGAGATGGTGTCGCCGGCTCCGGCCTCCTGGCCGTCGCCCTCCTTGAGGTCCTCGATGACGAGCTCGCTGGGGGCGGCGTCACCCGGGAAGTCGATCTCGGGCTTGGTCGTGTTGGGGTCGAAACCCATGGTGTCTCTCCTTGGTCCGGGGTCGGTCGGTGGATCGGGTATGCGGTGTGGTGCGGCCACCCGTGCGGGTCAGTAGGCCGCGAGGATGTCGACGACGAAGACGAGGGTGTCGGTCCCGCTGATCTTGGGCGGGCTGCCTGCGGCGCCGTAGCCGTCGGCCGGCGGCACGACCATGACGACGCGGCTGCCGACGTTCTTGCCGACCAGCTGGTCGTCCCACGCCTTGATGACGCGCTTCTGGCCGATGACGGTCTCGAACCAGCCGTCCTTGCTGTTGGCCGACGAGTCGAAGTTCTTGCCGTCCTTCCACAGGGCGCCGGTGTAGGTCACTCGGATCATCTGCCCCGAGGCGACCTTGGGGCCCGTGCCCTCGATGAGGAGGCCGGCCTGGGTCTTGGCCGGCGGCTTGGCGCCCTTGGGGATCGTGATGGTGGCGGCCTTGCCGTCGGCCACGGCCACGCTCGGGAGACCGGCAGCGGGCTTGACGGCCTTGCCCTCGGCGGTCTTGAGCGGCTTCTGGGTGGACACGACGTCCATGAGGAACACGACGGTGTCCTTGGCGCCCACCTTGATGTCGGCGTTGCCCTGCTCGCCGAAGGCGTCCTTGGGCGGCATGGCGATGAGGATGCGCGACCCGACCTTCTGGTTGGTCAGGCCCTTCTTGAGGCCGGGGAGCAGGTCGGCAGCACCGAGGCTCAGCGGGAGGTTGGTCTTGCCGAAGTTGGTGTCGAGCACCGAGGAGTCCTTGCCGTTGAGCAGGACGTACCGGAGGCTGACGATCTCGTCGTCCTTGAGCGTGGCGCCCGTGCCCTCCTTGACGACGCGGGTCGTCGTCTCGGTCACGGACAACGGCTTGGGGGTGACGGCCACCGTCGGCGCGGTCTTGTCGTCACCGCCCGTGACCGTGATCTTGTCGAGCACTGTGCCCGTCGACTCCTTGGCGTCACCACAGCCGGTGAGCACCAGGAGGGCTGCCAGGGTGGCAGCGGCGAGGGCAGGGAAACGTCGTGAGCGCACGGTGAGGGAAACTTTCGCTGGGGGCGGTGGACCAGCGACCACCATAACCGCGCAGTCTGGGAAAGCCGATTCCCCTCAGCCCTGCATGCCCTCGATGAGCCGGTCCACCCTCGCGTCCACCGCGGCGAACGGGTCCTTGCACAGGACCGTCCGCTGGGCCTGGTCGTTGAGCTTGAGGTGCACCCAGTCGACGGTGAAGTCGCGCCGGTGCTCCTGGGCCGCCTTGATGAAGTCGCCTCGCAGCTTGGCGCGCGTCGTCTGGGGCGGGACGGTCTTGGCCTCGAAGACCTCGGGGTCGGTGGTGATCCGGGCGGCCCGGCCGTGCTTCTGCAGCAGGTAGAACACGCCCCGTTGCCGGTTGACGTCGTGGTACGCCAGGTCGAGCTGGGCGATCCTCGGGTGCTCCATGGGCAGGTCGTGCTTGGCCATGTAGCCGGTGATGAGCTTGTGCTTGATGACCCAGTCGATCTCGGTGTCGACCAGTGACAGGTCACCGGTGTCGACCGCGCGCAGCGTCCGCTCCCACAGGTCGAGGACCTGCTTGTGGATCGGGTCCTCCAGCCCCTCACGGTCGGCGAAGGCCTGGGCCCGCTCGAGGTACTCGGACTGGATCTGGAGGGCGGACAGCTCACGACCGTTGCTGAGGCGGACCGTCTTGCGACCCGTCATGTCGTGGCTCATCTCGCGGATCGCCCGGATGGGGTTCTCGAGCGTGAGGTCCCTGACGACCATGCCCGCCTCGATCATCCGCAGGACCAGGTCGGCAGAGCCGACCTTGAGCATCGTCGTCGTCTCGCTCATGTTCGAGTCGCCGACGATGACGTGCAGGCGGCGGTACTTCTCGGCGTCGGCGTGCGGCTCGTCACGGGTGTTGATGATCGGCCGGCTGCGGGTCGTGGCGCTCGAGACGCCCTCCCAGATGTGGTCGGCCCGCTGGCTGACGCAGAAGGTCGCACCCTTGGAGGTGGTGACGACCTTGCCCGCACCGCAGGTGATCTGGCGGCTGACGAGGAAGGGGATGAGCACGTCGGACAGCTGCTGGAACTCCCCCGCCCGGCCCACGAGGAAGTTCTCGTGGCAGCCGTAGGAGTTGCCCGCCGAGTCGGTGTTGTTCTTGAAGACGTAGATCTCGCCCTCGATGCCCTCCTCGGCCAGCCTCTCCTGGGCGTCCGCCACCAGCCCCTCGATGATCCGCTCCCCCGCCTTGTCGTGGACGACGAGCTGGCGCACGTGGTCGCACTCGGGCGTCGCGTACTCGGGGTGGCTGCCGACGTCGAGGTAGAGGCGGGACCCGTTCGAGAGGAACACGTTGGACGAGCGCCCCCACGACACGACCTTCCGGAACAGGTAGCGGGCGACCTCGTCGGGCGTGAGCCGGCGCTGGCCCTCGAACGTGCACGTGATGCCGTACTCGTTCTCGATCCCGAAGATCCGCCGCTCCATGACCACACTCTAGGCTTCCGGGGTCCCGGGCTGCGGGCGACGCGACACGTGGGAAGATGGCTTCATGCCCGAAGCCCCCTCCGCGGCAGCGGAGCCACGGACTGCCGGTGCCCGCACCCAGCAGGTCGGGGACCYGACCCGTCACACCCAGTCGATCCTGGAGCGGGCACAGGCCCACGCCGACGCGATGCGGGCCGAGACCGAGCGCACCCTCGCCCAGGCACAGGCAGACTCGACCCGGCTGCGCGACGAGGCGACGGCACTGCACTCCGAGGCCGAGCAGCTGCACCACGTCGCGGCCGCTGAGCGCGAGCAGGCGGGGCGGGCCCTCGAGGATGCCGCCCGGGAGGCGGAGGCGCTCGTCTCGGAGGCCGCCCAGCACGCGTCGGCGCTCACCCAGTCGGCCAGCCGCACCAGCGAGGAGGCCGTCAGCGAGGCGCGCGCCGAGGCTGCCGCCCTGCTCGACGCCGCACGGGCCGAGTCCGAGCGCCTGCAGGGCGCGGCCCGGCTGGACTACGACGCCGCCATGCAGCGGTATGCCGACCACGAGCGGGCCCGCGACGCGGCCTTCGCCGAGAGCGTCGCGAAGATGGACGCCCACTACGCCGAGCTCGACGTCCAGGCCAAGGAGTCCCTGGCAGCCGAGCGCAGCCAGATCGGTGCCGAGGCACAGGAGATGCGGCGGCAGGCGCAGGCCGAGGTCGACGCCCTGGTGGCCGAGGCGGCCAGGCTGCGGGACGAGGCCGCTCGTGAGGTCGCCGAGCTGCGGGAGCAGACGGCGGCCGACGCCCAGGCCCAGACCGACCGGGCCGCCGCCGAGGCTGCTGCACTCATGGAGCAGGCCGAGGACCACCTCAAGTGGGGTCAGGACACCGTGCGGCGGATCCTCGACGAGGCCGAGCTCGAGGTGGCCCGCCAGCGCAAGGACGCCCACGACGAGCTGCAGGCTCACGTCCGCGAACGCCGACAGCGCATCCAGACGGCGCTGGCGCAGACGGCCCACCGGGCGCGTGCCGACCGTGACGAGGCCGCCGCAGCCGCCGAGCACATGCGTGCCCAGGCCGAGGCGATCCTCACCGCTGCCGAGGCCGAGGCCGAGCGCACCCGCTCGTCCAGCCACGCCGAGGCCGAGCGCAAGCGCTCGTCGGCAGCCGCCGTCGAGGCCGCCGCCCAGGAGCGGGCCGCGCGTCGCATCGACGAGGCCGACAAGGCTGCCAAGCTGATCCGCGAGCACACCACGAGCGAGCTCGAACGGCTCCAGCGTGAGACCCATGCGTCGCACAAGCAGGCCCGCGAGGAGCTCGTCCGCACGACCGCCGAGGCCCGCGCCGACGCCGACCGGATCCGCGAGGAGGCCCGTGCCATGCTCGAGCGCGCCCGCGCCGAGGTCGCTTCCCTCGCATCGCGGCGCGAGGACATCACCAAGCAGCTCGGCAGCCTGTCCGGTGTCATCGACGCGCTGTCCGTGTCCGAACGATCCGAGCCCGACGCCCTCGCCCCCGAGGTCGCCCMCCACCACCCCSAGGCCCCCGCCCCGAACGAGGAAGAACACCACCATGAGTGAAACCCCCGCATTCCGCAGCGTGCTGCGCGGCTACGACCCCGCCCAGGTCGACAAGTGGCAGGCCGACCACGCGGGAGCGCTGGAGCAGGCGCGCAAGGAGGCCGCCGAGCGCACTGTCGAGGTCTCGCAGCTGCGCTCTGCCCTGGCCAAGGCCCAGGAGGAGCACGAGGGCACCAGCCGTTCCCTCGACACCCTGCGCCAGGAGCACGCCTCGGCGGCGTCGCCGACCTTCACGAGCCTCGGCGAGCGCATCGGCGCCATGCTGACCCTCGCGGACGAGCAGGCCGGAGAGCTGCGGGCGAACGCCGAGGCCCACGCCAAGGAGCTCGTCGGCACCGCCAACCTCGAGGCCGACCAGACCCGCGCGCAGGCCGACCGCTACGCCGAGGACGTCCGCACCAAGGCCGACGCCGATGCCGCCCGCGTCGTCGAGAAGGCCAAGCAGCAGGCCGACGCGATCCTCGACGACGCCGACCGCGAGGCCTCCGCCCGCCGTGAGGAGGCCGAGGCCGTCTACGAGCAGCAGCGCGCCCGCGCGGCGTCGGCCGCCGCGGACTTCGAGGCCACCCTGGGTCAGCGTCGCGACAAGGCGGCCGCCGAGTTCGCCGCGCAGATGAAGGCGCACGAGGACACCCTCGGACAGGCACAGGCCCGCGCCCAGTCCCTGTCGGCCGAGAGCGAGAAGGCCCACGCCGACGCCACCGCCGAGAGCAAGCGCGTCCTCGAGTCGGCCCACGCCGAGGCAGAGGCCCTCGTGTCCGCGGCCCGTGAGAAGGCCGAGCGGATCCGCCGCGACTCCGAGCGCGAGCTCTCGGCCGCCACGGCCCGCCGCGACAGCATCACCTCGCAGCTGAGCAACGTCCGTCAGATGCTGGCGACCCTGGGCGGTGCCTCGATGGTGGGCACCCTCGACGAGCAGGACGCGGCCCACGCGGCCCGGCTCGCCCAGGAGTCCTCGTCCGAGGACGCTCAGGCCACGACGCAGGGCGAGGCCGGCCCCGATGCCGTTGACGCCGAGGACGCGGTGACCGACCTCGACGGCGAGACGGACACGGACCAGGACGCCCAGGAGTCCGCGGAGTCGGCCACCGACGCCGAGGACGACGCCGACGACGCCGCTGGCGACGCCGACACCGTGGACGACGCCGAAGCCGAGGCTGCGACCGACCAGAAGGTCGCCAGCCGTCGCTGACCCTCAGCCCTGAGCACAATCGCTCGACATGCCCTCCACGCCACTGGTTGCGTGGGGGGCATGTCGGTTCTGGTTCTCGGTGGCACGCAGTGGCTCGGGCAGGAGGTCGTGGCGGCCGCGCTCGGCCGTGGTGAGCAGGTGACGGTGCTGGCCCGCGGGGAGTCGGGGTCCTTCCCGGTGGGTGTCGAGGTCGTCCGCGCGGACCGCGACCAGCCGAAGGCCTACGACCAGGTGGCCGGGACCGACTGGGACCTGGTCGTCGACGTCACCCGCCAGCCCAGCCACGCACTGGGGGCGGTCAGCGCGCTGGGCGGAGGGGCGGCAGCGTGGGTGTTCGTCTCGTCCGCCTCGGTGTACGCCGCGGCCGACTCCCCCGGCGACGACGAGTCGGCCGAGCTCCTGCCCGCGCACCTCGAGGACGACGACGACGGCGAGACCTACGGCGGGCGCAAGGTCGCCTGCGAACGGCACGTCCTCGAGGCCGTGGGCGACAGGGCACTCATCGCCCGCAGCGGCCTCATCGCCGGCCCGGGCGACCACACCGACCGCACCGGCTACTGGCCCCTGCGGTTCGCGCACCCGGCCGACCCGAGCGGTGCGGTGCTCGTGCCCGACTCGGAGCTCGGGACCCAGGTGGTGGACGTCCGCGACCTGGCCGCCTGGCTCGTCGACGCGGGGCTGCGAGGAGTCGCCGGGGTGGCGAACGCGTCGGGGCCCAGCGTGCCACTCGCCGAGCACCTGGCCACGGCTCGGCAGGTCGCCGGCCACACCGGCGCCGTCGTGGCAGCCGACCAGGGCTGGCTGGAGGCCCACGGCGTGGCGCCCTGGTCGGGTGACCGCAGCCTGCCGCTGTGGCTCCCGCTGCCGGACTATGCCGGGTTCATGGCACGCTCGACGGCCGCGGCACAGGCCCTCGGGCTGGCCTGCCGGCCACTGGCCGACACCCTGCGCGACACCCTGGAGTGGGAGCTGCGCTCCGGCCCGGGTCGCCCCCGCCGGGCAGGGCTGACCCCGGCCGACGAGTCGGCGCTGCTCGCACTGGCGCGCGAGGACGGCCTCGGGGCCTGACTCCCCCGCCGCCCACCACCGCGACATGGGCGGACCGCACACGCGCGGGCCGAAGATGTGGCCCGCTGCTCCATGTCGCGACGCCACCGCGCGCCGTAGCGTCGCTGGTCGGTCGAGTGAGGGAGCAGGGGCGTGCCACGTGTCGTGCAGGTGCCGGTCCACGGGGGTGACCTCACGGTCCACGAGCTGGGGGCCGCGTCCTCGAGCGTCCCGGTCGTCGTCGCCCTGCACAGCATCTCGTCGAACGCGCTGGCGTGGGTCCCGGTCGCTCGAGCCCTCGGACCCCGGGTCCGCGTGCTGGCGCCCGACATGCGTGGGAGGGCTGAGAGCTCCGGCCTGCGCTCGACGGGTCTGTCCGACCACGTCGCGGACACCGTCCGCCTGCTCGACCACTTCGGCCTCGACCGGGTCGTCCTCGTCGGGCACAGCATGGGGGCCTTCGCCGCGGCGCTCTGCGCGGCCACCCACCCCGACCGGGTGCGGGCGGTGGCGCTGGTCGACGGTGGGCTGGGCCTGACGGACACCGGCAGCTTCGAGGTCGACGACGTGCTGCACAGCGTCATCGGCCCCGCGATGGACCGGCTCTCCATGACCTTCGACGACGCGGCCGCCTACCTCGCGCACTGGCGCGCCCACCCGACCATGGGACCGCTGCTGGACTCGCCGGCGGGCGGCGACCTCACCGCATACCTGCTGCACGACCTGGCCGGGAAGCCGGGGCGGATGCGCTCGACCTCGTCCCTCGAGTGCGTGCGGGCGGACTGGGCGGACCTGATGAGTGACCCGGCGACGCTCTCAGCCGTCCACACGTTGCAGTGCCCGGGGCACCTGCTGTGGGCGGCACGCGGCCCGCTCGGGCAGCCGACGGGGCTGTACGACGCGGCGCGCATCGCCGGCGCCCACCTGCCGGACGACGTCCGGACGACGCGGCTCGACAGTGACCACTACGGCGCACTCCTCGAGGCGGGCAGCGTCGCCACCGTCGCCACGGTGGTGCGTGAGCTGCTCGGGCTGACCACGTCACCGGTCCCACCATCCGGACGGCCCATCCACACCTCGGTCAAGTAACGGCATGTTTGACCGCGACAAACATTTTGTTACTCCTGAGAGGAAGCCGTCATGGCCACGCTGCGACTGGGCGACGACGCCCCTGACTTCACTGCCGAGACCACCGAGGGCCAGCTGAGCTTCCACGACTGGAAGGGCGACGGCTGGGCCGTGCTGTTCAGCCACCCCGCGGACTTCACGCCGGTCTGCACCACCGAGCTCGGCCGGGTTGCCCAGCTCAAGGACGAGTGGGCCCGGCGCAACACCAAGGTGCTGGCCGTCTCCGTGGACGCCGTCGAGGACCACCAGGCCTGGAAGGCCGACATCGAGGACGTCTCGGGTGCCGCCGTCGACTACCCCATCGTCGCCGACAAGGACCGCCAGGTGGCCGAGCTCTACGACATGATCCACCCCGGCGCCGGCGACACCTCGGCCGTCCGCTCGGTGTTCCTCATCGACCCGGCCGGCAAGGTGCGGCTGTCGCTGACCTACCCGAAGAGCGCCGGCCGCAACTTCGACGAGATCCTGCGTGCGCTCGACGCCCTGCAGGTCAACGACTCCGGACCGTTCTCGACGCCGGCCGACTGGAAGGTCGGCGAGCGCATCATCGTCGCCCCGACCGTCACCACCGAGGACGCCCAGGCGCGGTTCAAGGGTGTCGAGGTCGTCAAGCCCTACCTGCGCTACGCCGAGGCCCCGGCCGCCCAGCCTGCCTGAGCCACGCCACGCCGTATGCCGCGTTCGCCCCCGTGGGGGCGGGCGCGGCATACGTTTGGTCCCATGGCGTCGACCCCCGAGACCCTCAGCCGGCCCGTCACCCTCGCTGACGGCACCCTGCCGGCCGACCTCTTCCTCCCCGCTGCCGGAAGCGGCCCGGGGATCGTGCTGTTCCAGGAGATCTTCGGCGTCACCGCCTACATCCGCAGCCGGGCTGCCGACCTCGCGTCCCTCGGCTACGTGGTCCTCGTCCCGCACCTCTACTGGCGGATCGGCGACGAGGTCGTCTCGGAGGCCGCCGACGGCCTCCCCCGTGCCATGGAGCTGGTCCGCAGGCTGGACTGGGACGCTGCGGTGTCGGACGGTGGTGCTGCCCTGACGGCACTGCGAGCGGCGCCGGAGGTCGACGGACCCGTGGGCGTGCTCGGGTTCTGCTTCGGCGGCGGGCTCGCGTTCGCCGTGGCGGCTGCGGCCCCGCAGGTCGACGGGCCCGACGCACTCGTCAGCTACTACGGGTCCGCCCTGCCGCAGCTGCTCGGGCTGGCACCGCAGGTGAGCTCGCCGAGCCTGCACCACTTCGGCGAGGCCGACGACTACATCCCGATGGACACGGTGCGCGAGATCGAGGCGGCCGTCACCAAGGGCGACGGCGACGTCACCTTCGTCACCCACCCGGGCGCGGGGCACGCGTTCGACAACCCGTCGCCGGTCTTCCACCACGAGGGCGCCTCGCGCGACGCCTGGGTGACGACCGAGTCCTGGCTCGCGGAGCACCTGCCCGTCTGAGCGGCGGGCTCGGGCTCCAGCCTCAGGGCTGCAGCACCACCTTGACGCAGTCGTCCTGCTTCTTCTGGAAGATCTCGTAACCGTGGGCGGCCTGCGCCAGTGGGAGGACGTGGGTCGCCAGGTCCTCGGTCCCGAGCGGGTCCGCGGGATCCAGCACCAGCGGCAGGATCTCGTCGACCCACCGCTTCACGTGGCACTGCCCCATGCGGATCGTCACGCCGCGGTCGAACATCTCCATCATCGGCATCGGGTCGACCTCGCCCCCGTAGACGCCGCAGACGGACACCGTCCCGCAACGGCGGACGGCCTTGAGGGCCGTGTGGAGCGCCTCGAGCCGGTCGACGGCCACGCGGTCCACCAGGGGCCGAGCCAACCGGTCGGGGAGCAGCGCCACCGCCGCCTGCCCCGCCTTGGCCACCGGGGACCCATGAGCCTCCATCCCGACCGCTTCGACGATGCCGTCGGCACCGCGTCCACCGGTCATCTCGACCAGCGTGTCCGCCACGTCGTCGACGGTGGTCATGTCCAGCGTCTCGGCGCCGTACGCCTCGGCCAACGCCAGCCGCTCGGGAACGAGGTCGACGCCGATCACCCGACCGGCCCCCAGCTGGCGCGCGATCCGGACGGCGAGCTGTCCGACCGGGCCGAGCCCGATCACGGCGAGCGTGCCGCCCTCGGGAACGTCGGCGTACTTCACGCCCTGCCATGCCGTGGGCAGGATGTCCGACAGGTAGAGGAACCTCTGGTCCGGGTGGTCGTGCGGGACGGGGACGGGCCCGAACTGTGCCTGAGGCACGCGCAGGTACTCTGCCTGCCCGCCCGGAACTGCACCGTAGAGACTGGTGTAGCCGAACAGCGTCGCACCCTTGCCGTGCTCACGAACCTGGGTGGTCTCGCACTGTGCGTAGTAGCCGTGACGGCACATCCAGCACCGTCCACAGGAGATGTTGAACGGGATGACGACGCGGTCCCCGGGCCGGATGTGGGTGACCTCGGGACCGACCTCCTCGACGATCCCCATCGGCTCATGGCCCAGCACGTCGCCGGGCGTCAGGTAGGGGCCCAGGACCTCGTAGAGGTGCAGGTCGGAACCGCAGATCGCCGTGGAGGTGATCCGGACGATCGCATCGGTCGGCTCCTGGAGGACCGGGTCGGCCACCTCCTCCACCCGGACGTCACGCCTTCCCTGCCAGGTCAGTGCCTTCATGCCGTCTCCTCTCGTCGGACCGCCCTCTGCCTGGTCTCACGCTCGCGGACGCTGTGAGACCGGCCCGTGCCTCACGAGGTTGACCAGCTGCTCTCGCCACCTGCGCGGTCGCAGGGCGGCCGTCCTGCCGCTGGACTGGGAGGCCATGCCTCGCACCGCCTCGTCGAGGACCGCCCTGGCGTCGTGACGCGGCTTCCAGCCCAGCTCGCGCTCCGCACGCTCGCTGGACATGACGGGGACGTCATGGGCCATGTCCAGCCAGCCCGGGTCGACGGGCTGCAGCCTCAGCACCCAGGCGAGGTTGGCCAGGGCCCGCAGCGCGGGCCAGGGCAGGTGCACGGACCGCGCGCCGAGCGACCGGGCCACGTCCTCCCGGCGCAGCAACGGGTCGGCGGCGAGGTTGAACGGTCCGACCGCACCACGCTCCACGATCGTGACGATCCCGGCAGCGATGTCCTCGGTGTGGGTGAGCTGGACGCGGAAGCGCCGGTCGAGCGGAAGCACCCGGACGGCGCGCAGCAGCACGGCCGGCAGCAGGCTGGGCAGGACGTAGCGGTCCAGGGCGCTGCCCACCTCCTCCCGTGCCACCAGCGAGGGGCGCACCCGCGCCACGCGGGGAGCGTGCCCCGGCCGGGCCTCGTGGGCATCGAGGAGTCTCTCGGCCGCCGACTTGTGCCGGCTGTAGGGCAGGTGTGGCGTGCCCCCGGTGGGCCAGTCCTCCCCCACCGGGTCGCTGTCGAGAGCGGGTGAGTAGACCCCGACCGAGGACACGTGCACCAGGTGGGCGGCTCCGCTGTCCACGGCCGCCCGCAGCACCGCGGACGTGCCGCCCACGTCCAGCGCCATCAAGTACGCGACGTCGCGGGTGGGTTGGAAGCCCCACGCGGTGTGCACCACGACGTCGGCACCGGTGAACGCCTCACGGAGGCGGGCGTCCCGGTCGGGTGCGGTCAGGTCGAGCGCGGTCCAGGACAGACCCGGGACGCTCCATCCGCGGTCGGGCCGCCGCGCCACTGCCCTCACCTCGTGTCCGCGGTCGAGCAGCTGTCGCGTCACGGCGGATCCGATGTTTCCCGTCGCGCCGGTCACCGCCACGATCACGAGGACTGCCCCGACCCGGACGAGTCCCGGAGCACCTCGGCAGCCGTCTGCAGACGCATCTCCTCGACCCGGTCGTGCTGCGCTGCCGCGCGGGTGACCAGGAGGTCGAGGTGGTACGGGTTGAGCCTGGGGTCCGCGTCGCACAGGTGGCGCAGGCACATCCACCCCAGCCGCTTGGCGTGCAGGGCCGCCGCCATCGCCTCCAGCTCGAGCAGGTCGGAGAGCCGGGACCGGCGGAGCACCGTGCCGTTGGTCTTGAGGCGGCCCAGTCGCTCGGCCAGCATCGTCAGGCGCTCCTTGGCAGGGCTCCGGTCGACGCCCAGGTCGACCATGATGGACAGGAGTGCAGCCCGGTCCTCAGCCACCTCGGCCGCCAGTGCCTCCAGCTCCCGCCGGACCTGGGGGTCCGACTGCGAACGGGCCGAGCGCTGGAACAGCTCGATGCCGGCTGCGGCCGCGGAGTAGTGCTCACGCAGGTATCGACCCAGGGCATCGGACGGCGTGTGCCCTCCACCCTGGTCGCGGTGGTCACCGGACTGCGGGCTCAGCACGGGTACCTCCTTCAGTGGTGGACGACCGCCTCGTCGTGCCTCACCGGTGCATGCCCACCGCGGACGGGTTGAAACCCTCGGTCACCGTCGACGTTCTCCCCCTCAGGTGACCGAGGTTCTCGCTGCCTCAGGCAGCCGACGTGCCGACGCGACGGCGACGGCGCAGACTGGCCCGTATGGGGACAGGAGAGCAGGGACTGGACCGTCGGCCGGACGGTGTGAGCGATGCGACCGTCGAGGCCGTGGGCAAGCTGAGCGAGGCCTTCGAGACGATCGAGGAGGTTCGCGGCCGGCTCTATGGGCTGCACCGGCTGACCGGCTCGGCCGACCTCGCCCTCGGCGAGGCCTGCGAGCTGCTGCGCCAAGCCGGACACCCTGAGCTCGCCAGCCAGCTCGAGGACGAGCTCGTCGGTCGCAACGTCCTCGCAGGGCGGTGGACCTATCAGGTCGTCGAGGAGTTCGACGACGGCTACTACGCGGACTTCCGACGACTCGAGCAGCAGGTCCGGGATGAGCTGATGGGCGGTCGTCGCCACGTGTTCGAGGCGGAGATGAAGTCAGACCGAAGGACGCCCGGCCGCTCCGGCCACGAGGCCACCCCGGACGACGTCGGCTGACCCCGGACGACGACACTCGTCGCCCGGGGCAGCCGCCCGGGTCAGGGTTGGACGTCCCGGTCCCAGTACCTCAGTGCACCGCACCGGCGGACGAACTTGGCCGCGGCGGCCCTGGTGACCTTGACGCAGCCGTCGTCGAGCCGGCCAGCCACGCCGGCCGCCTCGAGCAAGGGGTTCGAAGCCGTGTTGAAGCCGATGAACTTGTGGTGAGCGAAGGCGTCGGAGACGAAGTCCCGGGCGGTGCTGCGCCCCGCGAGCTCCGCGACGGCGCTGGCCGCAGGCAGCAGGACCACGGCGTCGTACAACACCGAAGGCCCGCCGTCGATCATCTGGTCCGGCACGAGTGTCGAGCCGTCGCTCAGCTGGACCCTGCCGATGACCGGTGCGATGGTCTCCAGGACGGCTCCCACGTCGTCGAGCGCCTCCTGCAACGAGGTGAGCACGGCGGCGTCCGTCCCATCGCTCACGAGGACTCCCATCTTGCGTCCCGCGAAGCTCCCCGGTCCCTTCTTGAGGATGCTGAGGGCGTCGGAGGGTGGCAGGTCGGTGCGCGGTTCCACCGCGGGGGTCGCAGGCTCAGGCAAGGGCATGCCCAGGCCTTCGGCCACGGCCGAGGCGAGGTCCTCGTGCACGTTGAGCAGGTGCGCCAGGATGCGCGAGCGCACCTGCGGGACCTCGCACTTGCTGAGCTCGAACGTGTACGCCTTGATGATGTGGTCCTGCTCGACCGCAGTCTGGCTGATGTAGAACTGCCGGGCCTGGCTGTAGTGGTCGGCGAAGCTCGCGGAGCGTACCCGTTCCTTGACTCCCTCGAGCGCGGTCGGGGCGCTCTGGAACCCGAGCGCGGCATCGGCCCTCGGACCGCGGTCGGGCGTCGGCCACCCGTTGGGTTCGTAGTTCACCCGGCCCTGCGGCACGGCGGTCTGCATCGCGCCGTCCCGCTGGAAGTGGGCCACCGGACAGCGTGGGGCGTTGACCGGCAGCTGGGTGAAGTTGGGGGTGCCCAGGCGGGACAGCTGGGTGTCGAGGTAGGAGAAGTTGCGGCCCTGGAGCAGCGGGTCCTCGGAGAAGTCGACCCCCGGAGGGACGTTGCCCGTGTGGAAGGCCACCTGCTCCGTCTCGGCGAAGTCGTTGGCCACGGTGCGGTCCAGGGTGAGCCGGCCGACCACCTGCAGCGGGACGAGCTCCTCTGGGATCAGCTTCGTGGCGTCCAGGACGTCGAAGTCGAACGCGTCTGCAAACGCCTCGTCGAAGACCTGGACGGCAAGGTCCCACTGCGGCAGGTCGCCGCTGTTGATGGCATCCCACAGGTCGCGCCGGTGGAAGTCGGGGTCGGCCCCGTTGATCTTGACGGCCTCGTTCCAGACCACCGACTGCAGACCCTGCAGGGGTCGCCAGTGGATCTTGACGAAGCGGGAGACCCCGTCGGCGTTCACGAAGCGGAACGTGTGCACCCCGAAGCCCTCCATGAACCTGAAGGACCGCGGGATGGCTCGATCCGACATCGTCCACAACGTCATGTGGATGGACTCGGGGGTGAAGGACACGAAGTCCCAGAAGTTGTCGTGCGCGGACTGTGCCTGGGGGAAGGCGCGGTCCGGCGCCTCCTTGACGGAGTGGACCAGGTCGGGGAACTTCACCGCGTCCTGGATGAAGAAGACCGGGATGTTGTTGCCGACGATGTCCCAGTTGCCCTCCGTCGTGTAGAGCTTCACGGCAAAGCCGCGCACGTCGCGGGCCAGGTCGAAGGAACCCTTCGCGCCCGCCACGGTCGAGAAGCGCACGAACGCCTCGGTCTTGCGGCCCACCTCGGAGAAGATCGCCGCGCGGGTGAGATCGGACAGATCTGCCGTCGTCTCGAACGTGCCGTGCGCTCCGTACCCGCGGGCGTGCACCACTCGCTCGGGAATCCGTTCGTGGTCGAAGTGGAAGATCTTCTCCCGCATGGCGAAGTCCTCGAGCAGGGTCGGTCCCCGCTGACCCGCGCGCAGGCTGTTCTGGTCATCCGCGAGCGGTGTCCCCTGGGCGGTGGTGAGGACCTGGCCGTCCTGCACGGGCTGGTGCAGCTCACCGCCCTCGCCCACCCGGGGCGCGGGCGGCTCGGCAGGCTGGGCTGACGACAGGGGCGCCGTCGAACCCGCCCCCTTCGAGGCCCGGGACGTGGTCGGACGGTTGGACGAGGCCGTGCTCGAGGCCTTCGTGCTGCGCTTCTTGGTGGGCATGACTCCCTCTCGATGGACCTGGACCTCGCCCCGTCGGTGGACGGTCAGTTGTCCTCGGCTGCTTCGGGTACGCCGCCGCTCGCCGGGTCGTTCTCGGTGCCGCCGGACCCGTCCTGGGTGTGCGAACCCGGGCCACCGTCCTCCTGGTCTGCCTGGCTCGGGGCGCCGTCCTCGCGGGGGGTCGACGCGGCTCCCTGGACCTGCTCCTGCGACTCGTCGTCCCGGCTGGTGGTTCCTGACATGGAGGTCTGCCTCTCTGTGGCGCCGGTGGTCTGGTCCGATGGGCGCGAAGACAGCCGCCTCGGGCGAGGCGGCGCCGGCACCCAGTCACTACCCGACACCCCGCTGGGCAAACCTCACCTCAGAGCTGGTGGGGGTGGACGTGGTCGCCGTGCCGCAGCACGGTCACCGTGCCGGCCTCGAGGTCCAGCGACCGGACGTCCTCGAGGGCGGCCACCCGGTTGTCCCGCTGCCACCACCGGAGGACTGCGCTTACGACCAGCGGGCCCTGTCGGGAGTCGGCGTTGTACCCGAGCTCCGAGGTCGCGGCGTGCACTCCATACTCCAGGTGGGTGACCCGCAGTCCCGGCGCCGGTCGGTGCGTCGGACGGGGGTCGCAGAGCAGCTCCGTCACCACGCCGAGCTCAATGCCGTCGGCGTCGAGGACCCGGCAGCCGAGCAGGTCGCTGACCGACACCCCGAGGTAGGGCCGCGTCACTGCCGTCGCCCCCGATGCCTCGGTCGGTGGCTCCTGGTCGGCTCTGTCGTCACCGCCCCCCTTGGCGCCGGGGATCCGGGAGATCACGTGACGGCGCAGCCACCACTCCAGCCCGAATGACCGGGCCAGGGAGTCGGCAGCGGCCCGGTCCACGGTCAGTGCGGAGCCCACGTCGGTGACCGAGCGCATCGGCACCATGGCTGGTCCGGGATCGGGACGGGTCTGGAGGCGGCGCCATACGGCTGTGGTCCAGCGCCCGAGGTCCCCCGGGAGGCGGCGCCCCAGGGCTGCCGGACCCACGCACAGATGGGTGACCACCCACCCGTGAGGTCCGACGTCGAGCTCCAGGTCGTCCACGTTGCCCAGGAGCTCGCCCTGGGGTCCCACGAGCTGGTGGTCGAGCACCCGAAGCACGAGCCGGAGGGGCGTCGCGGGTGCCGCGCGGAGGGTTGTCATCTCACTGTCCCGCCCTGGTGATGACCATCAGGGGGATGGCGGCAACGGCTGCCACGAGCACGAGGACGAGGTAGACCGTGCCCACCAGGTTGGCGAGCCGGCCGTTGACGTGGGACCCCATGTACGTGCGGTCGTTGGCAACCACGAGGATCGGGAAGTAGGTCAGCGGCAGGGCCACCGCACTGAAGACCACGGAGTACTCGGTGAGCATGATGGGGTCCACCGTGGTGAGGAGCACGCCGATGGCCGTGATCGAGGACAGCAGCAGGACCGTGTGGAACCGGGCAGCCTGGAGCGGCTCGACGAACTTGCCCCACTGCCACCCGTAGTACTGGGCGATGCTGTAGCCGACGGACAGGCCGGTCTCGCACGCCGCCCCGAACGTGGCGGCGAAGAAGCCGAGCAGCGCGAGGGCCAGTCCCACCTTGCCCAT
Source organism: Pedococcus sp. P2_E4 (assembly GCF_056403935.1). Classification (NCBI taxonomy): domain Bacteria; kingdom Bacillati; phylum Actinomycetota; class Actinomycetes; order Micrococcales; family Intrasporangiaceae; genus Pedococcus; species Pedococcus sp. P2_E4. The sequence continues at coordinate 25,596 of NZ_JBFUEO010000003.1, forward strand.
GGCGATCGCCACGGGAAGGGCGATCTGGCCCAGGCTGTCGGCCTGGATCGCCCCGGGGCGCAGGACCACACTCGCCGTGGCCGCGATGGCCAGTGACAGCAGCCCGCCCAGCGGGAACCCGATGAAGACGTTGGCCCGCATCGTGCCGAGGTCGGAGGACGTCCAGTTCTCCTCGACGCCGCCGGAGGAGAAGAAGAAGACCTCGTAGGGAGTCATCGCAGCACCGAAGAGGGCGATGGCGTAGTAGAAGTACGTCCAGTGGCTCTCCTCGGCCGGCACGTATGGTGCCGTGCCCTGCTGCCACAGTGCCTGCCAGTCGGGGCCCAGCTTCCAGAGGGCCACCCCGAAGACCACCAGGGACAGGCCGGCCAGCCCGAAGACGTTCTCCAGCAGCGAGAACTTCACCCGCCACAGGACGAGCCAGACGGCGGCACCCACGACGGGGATCCACAGGTACCGGTTCACGCTGGTCGCCAGCTGCAGAGCAAGCGCAACGCCACCGATCTCAGCGATGAAGGTCAGCAGCGTGACGGCCATGGAGGCGACGAGGTTGGCCAGACCGACGCGCGGCCCGAGCCGCTCCCGCACGAGGTCGAAGGTGGCGCGCCCAGAGACGGCGGCGACGCGCCCACTCATCTCGGCGAAGGCACAGATGCCGACGATGCCGACGATCACCACCCATCCCAGCGAGAGGCCGAAGCGCGAACCGACGTGCCCGTTCGTCACGAGGTCGCCGATGTCGACGAAACCACCGATGGCGGTGAGGATCCCCAGGGCGACCGCGAAGAGCTTCTTCACCGCAGGCTCTCCCCGAGTGCCTCCATGCGGTCCGCGAGGTCGCGCAGGTCGCCCGCCGCCGAACGCATCGAGCCCGGGTCGTCCCTGCGCACGGCGATCCGTGCCTTGGCGCAGGCATCCGCGGTGTCCCCGAGGACCTCCGTGACCCTGTCGCGGAGCGCGTCGTCCTCGGGCTCGGGCGGGTCGACGTTCCCGAAGCTGTCCTGGATGGGGCCCAGCGCCGACTCGCTGTCGGTGACGACCGTGTCGGCGTAGGGGTTGGTGACCTGGTCGTCCACCCGCGCATCCAGCGCCAGCGCAGCCGTACGAGCCTCGCCGACCGCCGAGGACAACGCCGCCACGGCGTTGGCCCGGAAGGCGCCGCTGTCCGTCGACGGTGCGACGCAGCCCGCCATGAGGATGACCAGGAGGAGGCAACCGGTAGCCACCGCGGACCGGCCCTGGAGCTTCATCGGGGCCGCCTGAGCAGGACGTAGGCGAGGCCGGTGAGCATCACCAGGAAGAGCAGCCACCCGCCGGCCAGGGCGAAGCCCTCGGTCACGGGGACGTCCTCGACCGGCCCCGCCCGTCCCGGCGACTTCGCTGCGAGAGGGACGTCACCGCTCGTCCGGTGTGTCGCTCTCGGGGCGTGCCGGCTCCGGGGCCGTCGGGTCGAGGACGTCGGGTGGCTCGTAGCCGGGTGGGTAGGGCGGGTCCGGGGTCACCGGGGGGAACACCGTGCCGTCAGGGCGCACGTGTGAAGCGCTGCTGGTCATCGTCGACCACCTCCGTCCAGAGCATGCCCGCGCAGGCGTCGCGCAAACCTCCCCCGTCGTCACGCAATCCGTCCGTTGACCTCAGTGGGTGCGCAGGGCCTCGATGAGCTCGGACTTGGACATGGAGGACCGTCCACGGATCCCGATCTCACGTGCCCGCCGCTGCAGGTCCTTCGTGGTCCAGTCCTCGTAGTCCCCGCTGCGGCCACCCTTGGTGCCCACCGACTTTCGTGAGGTGTTTGCTGCAGCGTTGGAGATGCGTGCAGCCTTCTCCTTGCTGGCGCCGTCGTCGCGCAGCGCCTCGTACATCTCCGGGTCCTTCACCGACGGGCCTGGCTTGCGTGTGGGCACGACATCCTCCTCGGGTCGAAAGCGTCGCGTGCCCCGTACCCGTGCCACCTGGTCGCCAAACCGTGCGTTTGACGACGGTTGCTCCGGGGAACCATGAGTAGGAGGGTGGTCGTGCGGGACCCACGGCCGGACAGGAGGACCCATGGACCAGAGCCTGACCCGCGCCGGAGGGGTCGTGTTCGACCTCGACGGCACGCTCGTCGACTCGACCTACGTCCACGCGATCTGCTGGTGGGAGGCGGTGCAGCAGTTCGGGCACAGCCGACCCATGGCGGTGCTGCACCACGCCGTGGGCATGGGCGCCGACCACCTGCTCGAACACGTCCTCGGTTCCGCTCGCGACCGGGACCAGGACGCCGCCATCACGGCTGCGCACGACGCGCTGTTCGCCACGTGGCACGAACGCCTGCACCCCCTCCCCGCTGCGAGGACCCTGCTCAACTGGTGCCGCGACGACGGACTGACCGTGGCGCTCGCCTCGTCCGGCGGAGACCGCGACCTCGGGGCGATGATGGACGTCCTGGACTATCCCGACTTCGACGTCGTGGTCACGGGGGACGACGTCGAACGCACCAAGCCCAGCGCCGACCTGCTCGAGTCCGTCCTGGCCCGGGCAGGGCTCGAGCCCGACGACACCCTGGTGGTCGGGGACTCCGTCTGGGACATGCAGGCCGCAGTTCGGGTGGGGGCCCACGGCATCGGCGTGGCCACCGGGGGTACGAGCGCCCCCGAGCTCCTGGAGGCTGGCGCAGAGCTGACCTTCCCGCACCTGACAGCCCTGCTCGAGGCCCTGCAACGGGGTCGACCGGCCCCGGAGTTCGGCGACTGGGGCCAGAGCTGGCACGCGGATCAGGACAGCGCCGGCAGCACCTCCGCGCCGTAGAACTCGATCATCTCCCGCCAGTGCGGTCCCATGTTGGCCACATAGACCTCATCGAAGCCCGCGTCGGCGAAGGGTTCGAAGGCCGCACGGTGTTCCTGCACGTCGTTGCCGCAGACCACCGACTCGCCCGTGGACTCCTTGGTCACCAGGGTCGAGGCCTGCTCGAAGTGTTGCGGTGAGGGCAGGACCTGGGCCAGCTCACCCGGCAGGCCCGAGTTGGCCCACAGCCGGTGGGCGTGCCCGAGCGCCTCGTCGGCGGTCTCGGCATACGCGACCTTGAAGCCGGCCATGGCCGGAGCCGAGCGGTCCCCCTTGAGGCGCCTGAACTCGGTGAGCGCCTCGCCGTCCGGCTTGGTGGTGATGAAGCCGTCACCGATCCGCGCCGCCACCTCCAGCGCCTTGGGGCCGAAGGCCGACACGTAGATCGCGGGCGCCTGGTCAGGGAGCGTGTACAGGCGCGCGGTGTCCACGCTGTAGTGCTCACCCTCGTGCGACACCACCTCACCGGTCCACAGGGCCCGGATCACCTCGACGGCCTCCTCCAGCATCTCCAGACGACGCGCGGCATGCGGCCAGGGGTCACCGAGGATGTGCTCGTTGAGGGCCTCACCCGAGCCCACTCCGAGGATGAAACGCCCCTCGAGCATGGCGGCCGACGTCGCCGCGGCCTGTGCGACCAGGGCGGGGTGCAGGCGCACCGTGGGACAGGTCACCGCGGTCGTGACCGGCAGGCTGCAGGCCTTCGAGATGGCACCGATCACGGACCAGACGAACGGGCTCTGGCCCTGCGCATCGTTCCACGGGTGGTAGTGGTCACTGATCCACAGGCCGGTGAACCCGGCCCGCTCCGCCAGCACCGCCTGCTCCACCAGCTCCTGCGGGCCGTACTCCTCACACGACAGGAAGTAGCCGACCTTCACTGGGTCCCTCCTGCGCTCGCGACGTCCGCGGTCCGTCGCGGTTCGACCGGCGCGTCGATGGCCGATCGCAACCGGTCGACGATTCCCCTCAGCAGGCGCGACACCTGCATCTGGCTCACACCCAGCACCACGCCGATCTCGGACTGCGTGAGCTCCTCGACGAAGCGCAGCTGCACGATGCGCTGCTCCCGCTCGTCGAGGGTGGCCAGAGCTCGGCGCAGCGCGTCCCGGTTGGCGATCTCCTCGTCGAGGCCGACCCCCGCGGACCACTCCCCCAGCACCCCGTGGCCACCGGCTGCCTCGAGGGCCTCGAGGGGGACCCCGTGATAGGCCATCGACGAGCGTCGGACGTCACTGACCTGTTCCTCCTGCACGGCCAGGCTCCTGGCCACCTCGGCGTCGGTCGGTTCGCGCTGGAGGCGGTGGCGCAACAGCTCCTGGCCAGTGACCACCTCGGCGCGCAGCTCCTGCAGGCACCGGGGCGGCCGCACGAGCCAGCCGTGGTCGCGAAAGTAGCGCTTGATCTCGCCCGAGATGGTCGGGACCGCGTATGCCGCGAAGCTGCTGCCGTGGCCGCAGCGGTACCCGTGGGCCGCCTTGACGAGGGCCATGCGCCCCACCTGGACCAGGTCGTCGCCCTCCATCCCACGACCTCGGTACCGTCGAGCCACGCCGTCGGCGAGGTCGAGTGTCAGCACGACCGCCTGCTGCCGCAGCTCGCTTCGACGGCGTCGGTCCGAGCAGACCTCGACCTCGGCCAGCAACGCCTCTGCGCGCTGGTGGTCCGGGGTCGGCGGCCCGTGGTCGGCCACGGTGCTGCCGGGATGGGTGATGGGTGCCAGCGCAGTTGCAGGTGCCACAGGAGTCCCTTTTCGTGAGGAATGGGACACGGGCACCGCTGCTGGACCAGTTGTCTGGTTTCAGACAACCACGCGGCGTGCGGCGTCGCAAGGCTCCTGACCGTGGGATTTGTCCTGATGTGGGCGAGCCGGGGCGGCACGCTGTTTGACCGCCCCGACCCAGGCGGCCGAACCGATGGCCCTGCCGCCACTGGACTCCTACCCACCAACCCACGGCCCATGCGGACGCATCATGTCCTGCATGACATCGCCGATGTCTGGCTGGCCAACACCTCGGGTAAGGATGAGGCATGACGGACCACGACACCACGTCGCCCACAGCAGGCGACGGCCGCGACGAGACCCCTCTGGAGCGGCTGGACCGCAACTGGGACGAGCTGCTCCAGGAGCTGCGGGTCGTCCAGACCGGGGTCCAGATCCTCGCCGGCTTCCTGCTCACCTTGCCGTTCCAGCAGCGGTTCACCCAGATCGAGGACGTCAACCGGGTCGTCTTCCTCGTGGCCTTCGGCCTCGCCGTGGTGGCCACGGCGTTCCTGGTCGCGCCCGTCAGCGCCCACCGGCTGTTGTTCCGCAAGCGCGAGAAGGCCACGCTCGTCGACCTCGCCAACCTCTGCGCCCGGGTGGGCCTGGTGACGCTGGCCCTTGCCGTGTCAGCCGTGGCCTTCGTGATCTTTGACGTGGTGACGGACACCGGCACCGCGGTCGTGGCGGCGCTGGCGGCACTCGTGCTCTTCCTCGTGAACTGGCTCGTGTTGCCGCTCGGCCTGCTCGCCCGCGACCGAGCGCGTCAGGGAGCGCGTCAGGGAGCCCGTCAGGGCAGCGGCTCCTGAGGACCCTGCTCCTCGGGGCGCTGGGTCTGCGGGTTGGTGGACTCGTCGCGCACCGAGCCGTCACCGGTGAGCGTGTCGTGCAGACCCGGCGTCGGGTCGTCGGTGGCGGGGGCGTCGCGGGTCGGGTCGTCCTTGCTCAGCAGCGCCGTCAGCAGTGAGCCGCCGATCCGGCGGAAGGTGCGACGTGGCCGGTCGCGGTCGAGCACGGCCACCTCGAGCTGGGCTGCCGTGAGCTGACGCGCGGCACCGCCGGCCGGGTCCTGCCCGAGCAGCTCGACCGCGAGGCTCAGGGCGTCGCCGAGGCTCAGGCCCGGGCTCCAGCGGTCCTTCAGGGCCGTCTCGATCGACTCGCCCGCGCCGCCCATGGCGACGAAGCCGTACTCGTCGGCGACCGAGCCGTCATAGGTCAGCCGGTAGATCTGGTCCTCGTCGGCGGCCGGCCCCACCTCGGCGACGACGATCTCGACCTCGTACGGCTTGGACTCCTGGGTGAAGACGGTGCCCAGTGTCTGCGCATAGGCGTTCGCGAGCCCTCTCGCCGTCACGTCGCTGCGGTCGTAGGAGTAACCGCGCAGGTCGGCGTACCGCACCCCGGCAACGCGGAGGTTCTCGAACTCGTTGTACTTGCCCACGGCCGCGAAGGCGATCCGGTCGTAGATCTCGGAGACCTTGTGCAGGGCCCGCGACGGGTTCTCGGCGACGAACACGATGCCCCGGTCGTAGCCGAGCACCACGACCGACCGGCCACGCGCAATTCCCTTGCGGGCGTAGTCGGCCCGGTCCTTCATCAGCTGCTCGGGCGAGACGTAGAACGGCATGCTGCTCATCGGGCACCTCCCGGGTTGCCCTGCCGGGCGGCGATGACCGTCTCGACCACCCCGCGCAGCGCGTCGTCGGCCACGAACTGGACACCCTCGGCCCCGACCACGGCCACCGTCGGCCAGATGCGGCGCCCGACGTCCGGGCCACCCGTCGCCGAGTCGTCGTCGGCGGCGTCGTAGAGGGCTTCGACCGCGACGGACACGGCCTCGTCGGCACCGAGCCCGGGGCGCCAGACCTTCTTCAGGGCCCCGCGGGCGAACAGCGACCCGGAGCCGACGCTGTGGTGGTCGTGCTCCTCGTAGCACCCGCCCGTGACGTCGTAGGAGAAGATCCGGCCGCTGCCCCGGTCGAGGTCGTAGCCGGCGAAGAGCGGCACCACGGCCAGGCCCTGCATGGCCATGGCGAGGTTCGCTCGGATCATCGAGGCGAGCCGGTTGGCCTTGCCCTCGAGCGAGAGCAGCGTGCCCTCGATCTTCTCGTAGTGCTCGAGCTCGACCTGGAACAGCTTGACCAGCTCGATCGCGATGCCGGCGGTGCCGGCGATCCCCACGGCGGAGTACTCGTCGGCGGCGAAGACCTTCTCCATGTCGCGGTTGGCGATGATGTTGCCCATCGTGGCGCGCCGGTCGCCGGCCATGACGACGCCACCGTCGAAGGTCACCGTGACGATGGTGGTGCCGTGCGGGGCCTCGAGGCTGCTGCCGACCGGCAGCGAGCGTCCCGAGGGCAGCAGGTGTGGCGCGTGCGCGCCGACGAACTCACTGAAGGATGAGGACCCGGTGGAGAGGTATGCCGACGGGAGCCTGCCAGCGTCTGCTCCCGTGGTCACTGGCCGCCCTTCTGGACGAAGCCGCGGACGAACTCCTCCGCGTTGGACTCCAGCACGCCGTCGATCTCGTCGAGCACCGAGTCGATGTCGGAGTCGAGGTTCTCCTTGCGGGCGCTGGCCTCCGGCGATGCGGCGGCAGGCTCGGGGGCGTCCTCGGGTGCGTCCTCGCGGCGCTGTGGTCGGCTCTGCTCCTGGCTCGGCATGGTGTGACCTCTCGCTTCAGTGGCTGCACTGGTGACCTGTGGTCGACCCTAGTGCGACCCTAACGCGCTGCGGAGGCCAACTCACGCAACAGGGTGGCGGCGTCCGGACTGCGGTCGAGCAGCGGGCCGACGGTGGCCTTGGTCCCCCGCAACGGCTCCAGCATGGGCACCCGCTGCAGTGAGGGCTGGCCCGGGATGTCGAAGATCACCGAGTCCCACGACGCCGCGGCGATCTGGTCGGGATACTTCTCGAGGCACTTGCCCCGGAAGTAGGCGCGGGTGTCGGTCGGGGGCTCGTGCACCGCCTCGTGCACCTCGGCCTCGGTGACCAGCTCCTCGAACCGTCCGGCCGCCCGCAGCTTGTGGAAGATGCCCTTGTCCGGGCGCACGTCGGACCACTGGATGTCGACCGCCCGCAGCCGGGCGTCGTCCCAGGGCATCCCGTCCCGGTCGATGTAGCCCTGGAGCACCTGCTGCTTGGCGACCCAGTCGACCTCGCGCGCGGCCTCGCGGGGGTCGCGCTCCAGCCGGTCGAGCACGATGGCCCACCAGCGCATGACCTCCGCGGTGTCGGGATCGAGCTCACCGGCATACCGCTCCTGCAGGAAGTGCTGCGCCATGTCGTGGTAGCGCCACAGGAGCTGCACCGCGGTGAGCTTGGTCCCGTCGCGCAGCTCGACGAGGGTCTTGAGGGTCGGGTCATGGCTCACCGCCTGGAGGGTGGCCACCGGTCGCATGACCGTGAGGTCGTGGCCGACGGCCCGGTCCTCGATCATCGCCAGGACGAGCGAGGTGGTGCCCAGCTTGAGCAGGTTGGCGACGTCGCAGTGGTTGGCGTCGCCGATGATGACGTGCAGCCGGCGATAGAGGTCGGCCACGGCGTGCGGCTCGTCGCGGGTGTTGATGATGGGCCGCTTGAGGGTGGTCTCGAGCCCGACCTCGACCTCGAAGAAGTCGCTGCGCTGGCTGAGCTGGTAGCCGGCCGTGCGCGAGTCGGGGCCGATGCCGACCCGGCCGGACCCGCACATCGCCTGGCGCGCGACGAAGAAGGGCACGAGGTGGCGCACGATGTCGGTGAACGGAGTCTCGCGACGCATGAGGTAGTTCTCGTGGGTGCCGTAGGACTGGCCCTTGCCGTCGGTGTTGTTCTTGTAGAGGTTCACCCCCGGCGGACCCTGCGAGAGCCGCCGCACCGATTCGGCCATGATCATCTCGCCGGCCCGGTCCCACGCCAGGGCGGCCCGCGGTGACGTGACCTCCGGCGAGGAGTACTCGGGGTGCGCGTGGTCGACGTACAGGCGGGCGCCGTTGGTGAGGACGACGTTGGCGAGGGTGGGGTCCTCCTCGTCGGTGAGCTGGCTCGGGTCGGCGACGCCACGGCCCATCTCGAACCCGCGGGCGTCCCGCAACGGTGCCTCGTCGGCGTAGTCCCACGAGGCGTGGGCGGCGCGGATGCCCTGGGCCGAGGCGTAGGCGTTGACCACCTGGCCGGACAGGATCATCGGGTTGGCGGTCGGGTCCCCCGGCACCGAGATGCCGTACTCGGTCTCGATCCCCATCACCCTGCGCACCGTCATGCGTCCACCCTAGGTGAGAGTCTGCGCCTGCCCCGGGCTGCGGTTAGGCTCGGAACCGGACAGGCCCTTCCCTCGCACGACCCATCGAGGAGCTGCATGCGCGACATCGTCGTGTTCTCCGGAAGCGCGCACCGCGCCCTCGCCCGGCGCGTCTGTGACGCCCTCGACGTCGACCTCTCCCCCGTCGAGATCAAGCGCTTCAGCAACGATTGCCTCCAGGCCCAGCTGCTGGCCAACTGCCGCCAACGCGACGTCTACATCATCCAGCCCCTCGTGCCACCGACCCAGGAGCACCTGATGGAGCTGCTGCTGATGGTGGATGCGGCCCGAGGCGCCTCGGCGGCCCAGATCACGGCGGTCATCCCCCACTACGCGTACGCCCGCTCGGACAAGAAGGACGCGTCCCGCATCTCCCTCGGGGGCCGGCTGGTGGCCGACATGCTGGTGGCCGCCGGGGTCGACCGGGTGCTGACCATGACGCTGCACGCGCCGCAGGTGCACGGCTTCTTCTCCGTGCCGGTGGACCACCTCACGGCGATCGGGGTGCTGGCCGACCACTTCCGCGGCGGCGACCTCACCGACTCGGTCGTGGTCTCCCCCGACCTCGGCAACGCCAAGACGGCGACCCAGTTCGCCCGGCTGCTGGGCTTGCCCGTTGCGGCAGGATCCAAGCAACGGCTGGCTGACGACCGGGTCGTCATCGACTCCATCGTGGGTGACGTCTCGGGCAAGCGGGCCATCGTCCTCGACGACGAGATCGCCACGGGAGGCTCGATCATCGAGCTGCTCGACCGGCTGGCAGACCTGGGTTGCACCGGTGCCGACGTGGCGTGCACCCACGGGCTGTTCGCCGGCAAGGCCGTCGAGCGGCTGCGCGGTCACGACATGATCCGCCAGGTCGTGACGACCGACACCGTGCCCGCGCCGGGACACTGGCCCGAGCTGCAGGTGCGCTCGGTCGCGCAGCTGTTCGCCGAGGCGATCAAGCGCATCCATGCAGGCGAGTCGGTGAGCATCCTCTTCGACGGCGTCGACCCCACGCACGCCCCGCCCCAGGCCTCGCTCTTCGACCCGGTGCACTGATGCGCAGGGTGGTGGCGGCGTTCGTCGTGGACGCGGCCTTCGTCCTGCTGTTCGCGCTGATCGGGCGGATCAGCCACGTCGAGGGAGTGACCCTGGGCGGCGTTGCCGGGACGGCCTGGCCCTTCCTCGTCGGTCTCGTCGCCGGGTGGGCCATCGCCCGCGCCCTGCGGCGTCGGTGGCCGTGGGGGGTCGGGGACGCCCTCCCCGTCTGGGTCGTGACCGTCGTCCTGGGTCTCGCGCTGCGGGTCGCCTCGGGGTCGGGTGGCGCTCCGTGGTCGTTCGCCCTCGTGGCCACCCTGTCGCTCGGGCTCTTCCTCATCGGATGGCGCTGTGTCGTGGCCGTCACCGCCTTCGGCGTCGCAGGGCTTCAGCGGCTCACCGAGGACGCCGCGCGCCGCAACGTCCACCGCTGACCTGTGGGTCCGCTGGGGTCCACCTGTGGGCGCGGTTTGAAGTAGGTAAGCCTTACCTAATATCCTGCGCCGGTGACCGCTGGCCCCCTGCTCTCCCCCCGCGTGCAGTTCGTCGACGCCCTCGAGCGCTTCGGTGCCGCGCCCGCCGTGCGGACACAAGACCGTGTGGTGTCGTATGCCGAGCTCGGACACCTCGTCGCCGAGGCCGGCACCGCGCTCGGCCGGGGGCGCAGGCTCGTGCTCATCGCGGCGGACAACACCCTCGAGTCCCTCGTCACCTACCTCGGCGCGCTGCACGCGGGCCACGTCCCCCTGATGGCGCCCGGCGACCGGCTCCAGCACCTCGACGGGCTGGTCGACCGCTACGACCCCGACGTCGTGGCCGGCGCCGGCCCGGACGGCTGGCACACCGTCGCGCGCCGCCCCGAGGCGGCCCACGACCTGCACCCCGAGCTCGCCGCACTGATGCCCACCTCGGGGTCGTCGGGGTCGCCCAAGCTCGTGCGGCTGTCCCAGGTCAACCTCGACAGCAACGCCACCGCCATCGCCCAGGCACTCGGGATCCGCCCCACCGACCGGGCCGTCACCAGCCTTCCGTTGCACTACTGCTACGGGCTGTCCGTCGTCCACAGCCACCTGGCAACCGGCGCCTGCCTCGTCCTCACCGGCCTGTCCGTGGTCGACCCGTGCTTCTGGCAGCTCGTCGACGAGGCCGCGGTGACGACCCTCGCCGGAGTGCCGCACAGCTTCGAGCTGCTCGACCGCAGCGGCTTCGCGCAGCGGTCCCACCCCAGCCTGCGCACCATCACCCAGGCGGGCGGACGCCTCGCACCCCAGACAGCCACGCGCTACGCCGCCCTCGGTCGTGAACGCGGGTTCGACCTGTTCGTCATGTACGGCCAGACCGAGGCCACCGCGCGGATGGCGGTCCTGCCGCCGGACCTGCTCGAGAGCCGCCCCGGCGCCGTGGGACTGCCCGTCCCCGGCGGGTCGTTCCGGATCGACCCGCTCAGCGAGCTCGACTGCGGTCTCGGCGAGCTCGTCTACTCCGGCCCGAACGTGATGCTCGGCTACGCCGAGGGGCCTCAGGACCTTGCCCTCGGTCGCACCGTCGACGAGCTGCGCACCGGCGACCTGGCCCACCTCGCCGACGACGGGCTCGTCGAGATCGTCGGCCGACGCAGCAGGTTCGCCAAGGTCGTCGGGCTCCGGATCGACCTCGACCAGGTCGAGCGTGACCTCGCCGACGCCGGTCTCGTCGGCCACTGCACCGACCTCGGCGACGCCGTCGGCATCCTCGTCGAAGCCCCCGGCAGCGGCGCGGACGTGAGCGACCTCGTGACCTCACGGCACGGCATACCGGCGTCGGCGGTCGTGGTCCTGGACGGCCTCGAGGCGCCGCGCCTGACCACGGGCAAGCCCGACTACCCGGGCATGGCCGAGCTGCTCGGTGCCCACCGGGCGGCGGCGGAGCCCGTCCCGGCAGGCGAGGGTGCCACCGACGTGGACCGGGTGGTCGACCTCTACCGGACCCTCCTGGATGCGCCCGGCGCCACGGACTCGACGAGCTTCACGGACCTCGGCGGCGACTCGCTGTCCTACGTCGAGGTGTCGCTGCGACTCGAGCGCGTGCTGGGGTCCCTGCCCGCAGGCTGGCACCTACTGGCCCCTCGTGACCTCGTCGGGGCGGCGAGAGAGTCCTCGGATCCCGTTGGTACCACACGGTTCCGCTGGCACAGCGTCGAGACCAGTGTGGTCGTGCGCGCAGTCGCCGTGCTGCTGATCCTCGCCAACCACACCCACCTCTCGTTCGTGCCCGGCGGCGCGCACACCCTCCTGGCCCTCGCCGGCTTCAACCTCGCACGGTTCCAGCTGACCTCTCGCCCGCGTCGTGAGCGCACCCGGGGCATCCTGCGCAGCGTCACCCGCGTGGTGCTGCCGAGCGCAGCGTGGATCGGGGCGATCGCCCTCGTCGTGGGCACCTACGACTGGACCAACGTGCTCATGGTCCACCAGGTGTTCGGCGACTGGTCGGCGTGGTCGGACCGCTGGCACTACTGGTTCGTCGAGGCGGTCGCGGCCCTGCTGCTCGGCACCGCCGCCCTGATGAGCATCCCCGCGGTCGACCGGTGGGAGCGACGCTGGCCGTTCGCCTTCCCGGTCGCGCTCGTCGGCCTCGGGCTGCTCACGCGCTACCACCTCGTGGTCCCCGACGCCGGGCCCTACCGGGGCGCCAACGCGTACGTGCTGATCTGGCTGTTCGCGATCGGCTGGGCCGCGGCCCGGGCGAGCACCACGCGCCAGCGCCTGCTGGTCTCGGCCCTTCCCGTGCTCACGATCCCGGGGTTCTGGCCCAGCATGCCCGGCCGCGAGGTGACCATCATCGTGGGCCTGCTCGCCCTCATCTGGTGCCCCACGACGCGACTCCCCCGCTGGGCTGCCACCGCTGCGTCACAGGTCGCGACCGCGTCGCTGTTCGTCTACCTCACGCACTTCGTCGTCTATCCGCACCTCATGCACTACAGCTCGGTGCTCGCCATGGCGGCGTCCATCGTGGTGGGGATCGCGTACTGCCGGCTGTGGAATCTCGTCGAGGAGCGGGTCCGAGCCGGGGCGCGGCGCGTCAGGCACGCGGTGACCAGCCGGGTGGAGCGAACAGGTAGCCCAGCCGGTCACGCCAGCGACGCGCGAGCCTGAGCTCGCGGTACAGCTGCGCGAACTCGCCGTACTGCAGCCGGAACGGGTTGTAGGTGTCCACGGGGTGGGTCAGCCCGTAGGTCGGCCGCGCCTGCTCCTCGCGGAAGGTCCCGAACAGCCGGTCCCACACGATGAGGATGCCGCCGTAGTTGCGGTCGAGGTACTCCTCGTCGCTGGCGTGGTGGACGCGGTGGTGCGAAGGCGTGTTGAACACCAGCTCGACGGGCCGCCACAGCTTGGGGATCGTCTCGGTGTGCACCCAGAACTGGTAGACGAGGTTGAGCGAGAAGACGACGAAGATCATCCACGGCGGAATCCCGAGCAGGGGCAGGGGCACCCAGAACAGCAGCTCGCCCCAGGGGTTCCACTTCTGGCGCAGCGCCGTCGTGTAGTTGAAGTGCACGCTGCTGTGATGGGCCTGGTGCATCGCCCACAGGACCCGCACCCGGTGGCTGCTGCGGTGGTAGGAGTACCAGAGCAGGTCGACCAGAAGGATCGCGACGACCCACGTCCACCACCGGTGCGGGTCGAGGCGCAGGGGCGTCACGGCATACAGGGCGGTGTAGCCCAGCAGCGCCGCCGCGCGCACCACGACGTTGACCAAGACCGAGCCGGCCCCCATCGCCAGGCTCGCCGACGAGTCCTTGGTCGCGTAGCCCATGAGGTCGTCGTCATGGCCGTCGAGCACCTTGAGGGCGAGCAGCTCGAGGCCGATGAACAGGATGAAGAACGGCACCGCGAGCAGCGCCGGGTCCTCGAGCAGGTGGTCCATGGACCACGATGTTACTCAGGGTAAGTTAGCGCGTGGAGCTCCGTGTGCGACGCCTCACAGGTACTGACCGGTGTTGGCGACGTTGTCGATCGCGCGGCCCGGCTCCGTGCCGCTCTTGCCGGTGACGAGGGTGCGGATGTAGACGATGCGCTCGCCCTTCTTGCCCGAGATGCGCGCCCAGTCGTCCGGGTTGGTGGTGTTGGGCAGGTCCTCGTTCTCCTTGAACTCGTCGACGCAGCTGGCGAGCAGGTGGTCGACGCGGATGCCGCGCTGGCCCTGGGTGAGGAAGTCCTTGATCGCCATCTTCTTGGCGCGGTCGACGATGTTCTGGATCATCGCCCCGGAGTTGAAGTCCTTGAAGTACAGGACCTCCTTGTCGCCGTTGGCGTAGGTGACCTCCAGGAAGCGGTTCTCCTCGATCTCGGAGTACATCCGCTCCACGGCCGCTGTGATCATCGCGTCGACGGTGGCCTGCGGCGAGCCGCCGTGCTCCGACAGGTCGTGCTCGTGCAGCGGCAGCTCGGCGGTGAGGTACTTGGTGAAGATGTCGCGGGCGCTCTCGGCGTCGGGGCGCTCGATCTTGATCTTGACGTCGAGCCGGCCGGGCCGCAGGATCGCGGGGTCGATCATGTCCTCGCGGTTGGACGCGCCGATGACGATGACGTTCTCGAGCCGCTCGACGCCGTCGATCTCGGACAGCAGCTGCGGCACGATCGTCGTCTCGACGTCGCTGGAGACACCCGAGCCACGGGTGCGGAACAGGCTGTCCATCTCGTCGAAGAACACCACGACCGGGGTGCCGTGCGAGGCCTTCTCCCTGGCCCGCTGGAAGATCAGCCGGATGTGGCGCTCGGTCTCGCCGACGTACTTGTTGAGCAGCTCGGGTCCCTTGATGTTGAGGAAGAACGACTTGCCGACCGGCTTGCCCTCCTTCTCGGCGACCTTCTTGGCCAGCGACGACGCAACCGCCTTGGCGATCAGCGTCTTGCCACAGCCGGGCGGACCATAGAGCAGCACGCCCTTGGGCGGCTTGAGCTGGTGCTCCTTGAAGAGGTCGGGATGCAGGTAGGGCAGCTCGACGGCGTCGCGGATCGCCTCGATCTGGCCGGCCAGCCCGCCGATGTCCTCGTAGTCGATGTCGGGGACCTCTTCGAGGACGAGCTCGGCGACCTCGGCCTTGGGGATGCGCTCGTAGACGAAGCCGGAGCGGGACTCGAGCATCAGGGCGTCGCCCACCCGCAGCGGCTCACCCTCGAGCGAGTCGGCCATCCGGCACACCCGCTCCTCGTCGGCGTGCGCCACGACGAGCACCCGGTCGTCGCCGAGCATCTCCTTGATCATGACGACCTCGCCGGTGCGCTCGTAGCCGCAGGTCGCGACGACGTTCATCGCCTCGTTGAGGCGCACCTCGCGCCCGCTGGACAGCTCGGCGGGGTCGACGGCCGGGCTGACCGCGACGTGCATCTTGCGCCCACCCGTGAGGATGTCGACCGTGGCGTCGTCGTAGGACTCCAGGACGATGCCGTATGCCGCGGGCGGCTGTGCGAGCCGGTCCACCTCGGACTTCAGGGTGATGATCTGCTCGCGGGCCTCCTTGAGGGTCCGCACGAGGCGCTCGTTCTGCGACGAGACCGTCGCGAGGTTGGACTGGAGCTGCAGCACCTTGGTCTCGAGCTCACGGGACCGGACCGGCGCGTCGGCGAGGCGCTGGCGCAGCGCTGCGACCTCCTCGGCCAGCAGCTCAGCCTGGCGGAGGTCCTCGGAGCGGTCCGGGCCCTGGTCCCGGCGGTTCTGGTCGGTCATGTCGGCTCCCTCGGTGACGGGTGGCGAACGACGGTCACCGGCCGCGTGCAGCGGCCGATGACCCAACCTAACCCCGAACTACTCCGTGGTCATGGACGTTTGCGTCACAGAACGGCGAAGGCGCCGGATCTTCTTGTCTGATGGGATGCGCTCCCCCACCTCTTCGGCTGAGAAGTCGCTCTCCTGGCCGAAAGCCGTGGCATCCTCCACGGAGATGCCGTCCTCGGAGAGGGCGCCCTTCGCGGGTCGCCGCTTGCGCAGGGGCGGCGTGACGCCCGGGGCCAGCCGGCGCGTCGTGATGAGGAAGCCCGTGTGGCCGTGCATGCGGTGCTGCGGGCGCACCGCGAGCCCCTCGAGGTGCCAGCCGCGGACCAGCGACTCCCAGGCCTCGGGCTCGGTGTAGCCCCCGTGGTCCTTCATCGCCTCGGCGACCCGGGACAGCTGGGTCGCGGTGGCGACGTAGCAGATGAGGACTCCCCCGGGTGCCAGCGCCTCGGCCACGACGTCGAGGCACTCCCACGGGGCCAGCATGTCGAGGACCACCCGGTCGACCGAGCCGGGCTCCTCGGCGGTCGGGAGCGACTCGACGAGGTCGCCGACGGTCACCTCCCAGGCCGGGTGGTCCTGGCCGAAGAAGGCCCGGGCGTTGCCCTTGGCGATGTCGGCGAAGTCCTCGCGACGCTCGAAGGAGTGCACCCTGCCGTGCTCGCCGACTGCTCTCAGCAGCGACATCGACAGCGCCCCCGAGCCGACTCCGGCCTCGACGACCCTGGCACCCGGGAACACGTCGGCCATGGTGATGATCTGGCCGGCGTCCTTGGGGTAGACCACCGCGGCGCCCCGCGGCATCGACATGACGTAGTCGGACAGCAGCGGCCGCAGCGCGAGGTACTCGACCCCCGCGGTGTTGCGCACGGTCGAGCCGTCCGGGAGACCGATGAGGTCGTCGTGCGCCAGGCGCCCTCGGTGGGTGTGGAACTCGCGACCCGCCTCGAGGGTGATGGTGTGCAACCGCCCCTTGGGGTCGGTGAGCTGGACGCGCTCGCCGACGGCGAACCGGCCCCGACGAAGGTCCGCCCCGATGGCGGTGACAGGGCTCTGGTCGGGGGTGTCGCTCATGACGGGCGAGTCTAGTTGCGGCCGAGGGCGGTGCTGATGGCCGCACCGTCGACATAGGCGTACGCCTGCCCGGCCTGCGTGAGGATCACGGTGCCGACGCCGGTGGTGTTCATCGCCAGCACGACCGCCGCGATGTCGTCATCCGGGGTGGCCTCGACGACGTTCTGGTCCGGCAGCCGCGTGACCGCCGCGCTGATCGGAGCCCAGGCGACCGGCTCGTGCCCGCTGTCGAGGAGCATGAGGCAGGGCACCCCGCGGTCGTCGGGGGTGACGACGGCGGTGTCGAGGTCGATGGCGGCCTGCACGGGGGTGGAGCCCGGGAGCACGGTCACCGGCTTGGACACGGTGCCCAGACGGATCCGGTGGAGCATCGTCATCGCGCGGCCACGTCGGATGGACTCGCTGGCTCCGGTCCACAGGACCGACCCGATGACGAGGACCCAGATGCTGGAGATGCCGATGGGCTTGCCCTCCGCCAGCGGCCGGACGAAGTACCACAGCACCAGCAGGACCGTCAGGACGCGACCGAACCACCCGGCCACCACGGCACCCCTGTTGCGGTCGCCGGTGGCCTTCCAGACCAGGCTCTCCACGACCTGGCCACCGTCCAGCGGCATGCCCGGCAGGATGTTGAGGACCGCGAGCGAGCCGTTGATGATGACCAGCCCGCTGAGCACGACGCTGGTGCGCTCCCCCGAGGCCCCGAGCAGGGCCAGCCAGGCGAGCACCGCGAGCACGGCGTTGGCGCCGGGCCCGGCGGCGGCGATCGCGGCCATGCGTCCGGGCGTGCTGCGACCCGCTTCGAAGGACGTGTGACCGCCCCACAGGTTGGCGACGATGCGGATCACGGGCATGTGGAAGGCCCGCGCGGTCAGGGCGTGCGCCGCCTCGTGGACCAGGACGCTCACCAGGAGCAGCAGTGCCTGGGTGACACCGAGAGCGATGCCGAGCCCGGCCCGGTCCGGGAGGTACGGGGAGGCCACGATGGCGACGATGACCACCGCGATGACGAACCAGCTGGGCGACAGGAAGACCGGGACCCCCGCGATCCGGCCGATCCGGACACCGTGACCCGACTGGTCCGGTGCGTCCTCCCGGCCCCGGGTCTGGCTGCTCATGCGCCGACCCTACGTGAACGTGCCGATACGGCTTCCGACCGGCAACGGCATACTTGAGCGGTGCCTGACTCTTCTTCGCTCCGACCTGACGCCACCGAGCCCCTGCGGGCCGCGCTGACCGAGCGCATCCTCGTGATGGACGGCGCCATGGGGACGATGATCCAGCGCGAGGGGCTGGACGAGGCCGACTACCGCGGGGAGCGCTTCGCCGACTGGGCCAGCGACCTCAAGGGCAACAACGACCTCCTGAGCCTCACCCAGCCGGACGTGATCTCCGGCATCCACACGGCATACCTCGAGGCCGGGGCCGACCTCATCGAGACGAACACCTTCAACGCCCAGCGGATCTCCCTCGCCGACTACGGCATGGAGGACCTGGCCTACGAGATGAACCTCGCCGCCGCACAGCTGGCGCGCGAGGCGTGCGACGAGATGAACGCCAGGACCCCCGAGCGTCCGCGGTGGGTGATGGGCGCCCTAGGCCCCACCAACCGCACCGCGTCGATCTCGCCCGACGTCAACGACCCGGGCGCCCGCAACGTCACCTACGACGACCTGGTGCAGGCCTACCTCGAGCAGGCCCGCGGGCTCGTCGACGGCGGCGCGGACGTGCTCATCGTCGAGACCATCTTCGACACCCTCAACGCGAAGGCCGCAATCTTCGCGCTCGAGACCCTCTTCGAGGACTACGACCGCCGCTGGCCGGTCATCATCTCGGGCACGATCACGGACGCCTCCGGACGCACCCTGTCGGGCCAGGTCACCGAGGCGTTCTGGAACTCGGTGCGCCACGCGAGGCCGGTGGCCGTGGGCCTCAACTGTGCGCTCGGTGCAGCCGAGATGAGGCCGTATGTCGCCGAGCTCGCGCGCGTGGCCGACACCTTCGTGTCGTGCTACCCCAACGCCGGGCTGCCCAACGCCTTCGGCGAGTACGACGAGGAGCCCGACGAGATGGCGCAGGTCGTGGGCGAGTTCGCCCAGGCCGGTCTGGTCAACCTCCTGGGTGGCTGCTGCGGCACCACCCCCGAGCACATCGCGGCCATCGCCAAGGCTGCCGACCGCCAGAGCCCGCGGGTCCCGGCCGAGGTGGGCCCGGCCCTGCGGCTGTCCGGCCTCGAGCCGCTCACCGTCACCGAGGAGTCGCTGTTCGTCAACGTCGGGGAGCGCACCAACATCACCGGGTCGGCCCGGTTCCGCAAGCTCATCCAGGCCGAGGACTACCCGACCGCGCTCAACGTCGCGCGGCAGCAGGTCGAGGCCGGCGCCCAGGTGATCGACATCAACATGGACGAGGGCATGATCGACGGCGTCGCGGCCATGGACCGCTTCGTCAAGCTGGTCGCGTCCGAGCCGGACATCTCCCGCGTGCCGCTGATGATCGACTCCTCGAAGTGGGAGGTGATCGAGGCCGGTCTCAAGTGCGTCCAGGGCAAGCCGATCGTCAACTCGATCTCGATGAAGGAGGGCGTCGAGCCGTTCGTCGAGCACGCCCGGCTGTGCCGCAAGTACGGCGCCGCCATCGTCGTCATGGCCTTCGACGAGGACGGCCAGGCCGACAGCCTGCAACGCCGCCAGGAGATCTGCCAGCGGGCCTACGACATCCTCACGCAGGAGGTCGGATACCCCGCCGAGGACATCATCTTCGACCCGAACATCTTCGCGGTGGCGACCGGCATCGAGGAGCACGCGGCCTACGGCACCGACTTCATAGAGGCCACCGCCTGGATCAAGCAGAACCTCCCCGGGGCGCTCGTCTCCGGTGGTGTCTCCAACGTGTCCTTCTCGTTCCGGGGCAACAACCCCGTGCGTGAGGCGATCCACGCCGTGTTCCTGTTCCACGCGATCCGGGCCGGCATGGACATGGGCATCGTCAACGCAGGGGCGCTCGTGGTCTACGACCAGGTCGACGCCGACCTGCGCGAGCGGATCGAGGACGTCATCCTCAACCGCCGGCCCGACTCGACGGAACGGCTGCTCGAGGTCGCCGACTCGTTCAACACCGGTGACACCAAGCAGGACGCCATCGCCGAGGAGTGGCGCTCGCTGCCCATCGGCGAACGCATCACCTATGCCCTCGTCAAGGGCATCGACGAGCACGTCGAGTCCGACACCGAGGAGTTGCGCACCGAGATCTCGGAACGCGGTGGACGTCCCATCGAGGTGATCGAGGGACCGCTCATGGACGGCATGAACGTCGTCGGCGACCTGTTCGGCAGCGGCAAGATGTTCCTGCCGCAGGTCGTGAAGTCGGCGCGGGTCATGAAGAAGGCCGTGGCCTACCTCATCCCGTTCATCGAGGCCGAGAAGACCGAGGCCGAGGTGGCCGAGAACAAGGCCAAGGGCAAGGTCGTGATGGCCACGGTCAAGGGCGACGTGCACGACATCGGCAAGAACATCGTCGGCGTCGTGCTGCAGTGCAACAACTACGACGTCGTCGACCTCGGCGTCATGGTGCCGGCCCAGAAGATCCTCGACGCCGCCCGGGCCGAGAAGGCCGACGTCATCGGGCTGTCCGGGCTCATCACCCCGAGCCTCGACGAGATGGTCAACTTCGCCAGCGAGATGGAGCGCCAGGGCTTCGACCTGCCACTGCTCATCGGCGGCGCCACCACCTCGCGGGCCCACACGGCCGTCAAGGTCGACCAGAAGTACCACGGGCCCGTGGTGTGGGTGAAGGACGCCTCGCGGTCCGTGCCCGTCGTCGCCCAGCTGCTGTCCGACGACCTGCGCCCCAAGCTGATGGCCGAGGTCAAGGCCGACTTCGACTCGCTGCGCGCCCGCCACGCGGCCAAGACGACCGAGCGGCCGCTCGTGTCGATCGAGAAGGCCCGCGAGCAGGCCACGCCGATCGACTGGAGCAGCTACCGGCCGCCGGTGCCGCACCTCGTGGCAGCCCAGGAGAAGGAGCTCTTGCGCCGTCAGTCCGGCAGCCGCAACCGCACCGTCACGCAGTTCGTCCGCACCTTCAAGGACTACCCGATCGCGGAGCTGCGCGACTACATCGACTGGGGTCCGTTCTTCCTCGCCTGGGAGATGAAGGGGCGCTTCCCCGACATCCTCAACAACCCGACGACCAGCGAGGCGGCGACCAAGCTCTACGAGGACGCCAACCGGATGCTCGACCAGATCATCGACGAGAGGTGGATCCGCGCCAACGGCGTCATCGGCCTGTTCCCGGCCAACGCGGTCGGCGACGACATCGAGGTCTACACCGACGAGTCCCGCGAGACCGTGGCCACGACCCTGCACACGTTGCGCCAGCAGGGCCAGCACCGCGAGGGCATCCCCAACCGCGCGATGTCGGACTTCGTGGCTCCCAAGGACAGCGGTCGCTCCGACCACGTCGGCGCCTTCGCCGTCACGGCCGGGCTCGGCTCGCACGACAAGGTCAACGAGTTCAAGGCCGCGATGGACGACTACAGCGCCATCCTGCTCGAGGCCCTGGCCGACCGGCTGGCCGAGGCGTTCGCCGAGCGGATGCACGAACGCGTCCGGCACGACTTCTGGGGCTACGCCCCCGACGAGCACCTGAAGAACCCGGACCTGATCGCGGAGAAGTACGTCGGCATCCGCCCGGCGCCCGGCTACCCGGCCTGCCCGGACCACACCGAGAAGTCCCTGCTCTGGGACCTCCTGCAGGTCGAGGAGAACACCGGGATGGAGCTCACCGAGTCGATGGCGATGTGGCCCGGCGCGTCGGTCTCCGGCTGGTACTTCTCCCACCCCCAGTCGCAGTACTTCGTGGTCGGCCGGCTCGGGCGCGACCAGGTCGAGGACTACGCCGAGCGCAAGGGGTGGACCCTGGCCGAGGCGGAGCGCTGGCTGGCCCCCAACCTCGGCTACCTTCCCGAGGACTGATCCTGCGGGTATGCCGGGTGCGCACCCCGGTGCGCCTCGACGGGGCTGTCAGCCGCCCGGCATACCGTGGCTCCATGGTTCCCGCCCTGTCGCCGAGCCGCGCATCGGACTTCAAGCAGTGCCCACTGCTCTACCGGTTCCGCGCGGTCGACAAGCTGCCCTCGCCACCGAGCCCCGCCGCGGCCCGGGGCACGCTCGTCCACGCGGTGCTCGAGCGGTTGTTCGACCTGCCGGCCTCCGAGCGCACCCCCGCCGCCGCCGAGTCGCTGCTCGCGCCTCAGTGGCAGGCGCTGGTCGACGAGGAGCCTGAGCTCGCCGAGATGATCGCCGGCGACGAGCGGCTGACCGAGGCCACGTGGTTCTCCGACGCCCAGGCCCTGATCGAGACGTGGTTCACCCTCGAGGACCCCACCCGGCTCGAGCCGTCGGAGCGCGAGCTCTACGTCGAGACCGACGTCGACGGGCTGGTGCTGCGCGGGTACGTCGACCGCCTCGACGTCGCTCCCGACGGGGCCATGCGAGTCGTCGACTACAAGACGGGGCGCTCGCCCTCCGAGCTGTTCGAGGGCAAGGCGCTGTTCCAGATGAAGTTCTACGCGCTGGTGCTTTGGCGGCTGCGTGGTGAGATCCCGCGGCTGCTCCAGCTCGTCTACCTCGGCAACGGCGAGGTGGTGCGCTACTCCCCCGACGAGCACGACCTGCTCAGCCTCGAGCGCAACCTCAAGGCCGTGTGGTCAGCCATCGAGCGAGCCGCCGAGACCGGCGACTGGCGCCCCAAGACCTCCAAGCTGTGCGACTGGTGCGACTACCGCCAGTTCTGCCCGGCATGGGGCGGCACCCCCCCGCCGCTGCCCGAGAACGCAGCCCTGCTGGCCCTCGACCCCGGCAGCTCTGGTCAGGTCGTGCCGGCCGACGACTGACCGACCGGCGTGGCCTGACGCGCGCCGTCGAAGATCGTCACGAGGTCCTGCGGTCGCAGCCCCTGGAGGCTGGGCACCTGTACGGCGCCCGTGGTGAGCGGGACGGGCACGACGTGGGGCACCGCCAGGGTCCGCACCCCCGCGGCGACTGCCGACCGCACCCCGGTGGGCGAGTCCTCGATGGCGACGCAGTCGCCCACCTCGACGCCGAGCGTCCGGGCTGCAGCCAGGTAGGGCTCGGGGTGCGGCTTGCCGTGCTCGACCTCGTCGCCGGTGACGACAGCGGTGAAGGTGCCCTCGGGCAGGGCGGCCACGACCGCTTCGGCCAGTGACCGCCACGACATGGTCACCAGGGCGCTCGGCACACCGGCCTCGCCCAGGGCGGTGAGCAGCTCGACGGCACCGGGACGCCACGGCACGTGCTCGCGGACCTGCGCGATGACGCGGACGAGGAGCTCCTCGATGATCTCGACCGGCTCGAGCTCGACGGGCGAGTGGTCCTTGATGAACTGCGCGGACACCATGAGGTCGTTCCCCACGAGCTGGTGGGCGTACTCGTCGCTCCAGACGCCCCCGGCCTCCTCGACGATCGCGTGCTCGGCGCTGATCCAGTACGGCTCGGTGTCGACGAGGGTGCCGTCCATGTCCCACAGAACGGCAGCGGGCAGGTCAGGTGCGGCAGTCACGGGGACCAGCCTACGCAGCCTCCGACGGTCGCCCGCGTCGGCTGCGTAGGGTAGGGCTGGACGGCGTCTCCCGAGGCGCCGACACCAGCAAGACCCAGCACCACACCGTCCTGCCCCACCGACGCACCACCGGCCAGCGAGGAGTCCTGCGTGATCGAGCTCGAGGACGTCCCAGAGCTGAACAACCCGGTCGTCATCGCCGCGTTCGAGGGCTGGAACGACGCCGGCGAGGCCGCCACCGCGGCGGTCGACCACCTCATCGACGTGTGGGACGCCGATGCCATCGCCGCCCTGGACCCCGAGGAGTACTACGACTTCCAGGTCAACCGCCCCCGCGTGGTCCTCGACGACGGTCGTCGGCGGATCCACTGGCGCACGACGCGGATCCTCGTCGCGACCAGTTCCGGGCTCGACCGGGACGTCATCCTCATCCAGGGCATCGAGCCGAGCTTCCGTTGGCGCGCGTTCACGATCGAGCTGATGGAGTTCGCCCAGCAGGTCGGGGCGACGACGGTCTTCACCCTCGGGGCGCTCATGGCCGACGTGGCCCACACCCGGCCCATCCCGGTGACGGCGACGTCGGACGACGAGGACGTCCTGCACCGCTACGACCTCGAGCCGAGCCGCTACGAGGGACCGACCGGCATCGTCGGGGTCCTCGCCGACGCCGCGTCGCAGTCCGGGCTGGAGTCGATCTCGTGCTGGGCCGCCGTGCCGCACTACGCCGGTCACTCCCCCTCGCCCAAGGCGACCCTGGCGCTCATCTCGCGCCTCGAGGAGCTGCTCGACTCCCCCATCCCCCACGGCGACCTCACCGACGGCGCCAAGGCGTGGGAGCGCGGCATCAACGAGCTGGCCGACACCGACGACGAGGTGGCCGAGTACGTCCAGTCACTCGAGGAGGCGCAGGACACCGCCGACCTCCCCGAGGCCAGCGGCGACGCCATCGCCCGCGAGTTCGAGCGCTACCTGCGGCGCCGTGGCCAGGAAGGTCCGGGCTAAGGTCCTCCGCCCCAGGCCTCCGCCACGGGCCTCCGCCACGGGCCTCCGCCCGCATGGGGCGGTCAGAGACCCCGAAGGGGGCGCTTGGACCTCTCGCAGGCTCGTTTTACGGTCCTGCGCGCCCCCTTCGGTGCCCCTGCCCTCACGTGGTCTCCCCGCCCACTTCGGTGCCCCTGCCCGGACGTGACCTGCCCGGACGGACGCTTGGCTAGATCCTGATGCCGAGGATGGCGTCCAGGGCGCGGGCCAGGACTCCCGGCGCGGTGTTGTCGGAGCCGCCGCGGTGGAGGCAGGTGGTGGCCCAGGCGTCGACGGCCGCCAGGGCCGCCGGGGTGTCGAGGTCGTCGGCGACGGCTGACCGGATCGCCGCCAGGGTCTCGTCGGCGTCGGGGCCCTCGTTGACGGAGAGGGCTGAACGCCACGTCTCCAGGCGGCGCTGGGCGACGACCAGGACGTCGTCGGTCCACGACCACTCGGTCCGGTAGTGGTGGTCGAGCAGGACGAGCCGGATGGCCATCGGGTCGACGCCGTCGGCCCGCAGCTTCGAGACGAGGACGAGGTTGCCCTTGGACTTGCTCATCTTCTCGCCGTGCAGGCCCACCATCGCCTGGTGCGCGTACAGCCGGGCGAACGGGCGCTCCCCCGTGAGGGCCACGGCCTGCGTGCCGCTCATCTCGTGGTGCGGGAAGACGAGGTCGGTCCCGCCGCCCTGGACGTCGAAGGCCATCCCGAGGTGGTCCAGCGCGATGGCCGTGCACTCGACGTGCCAGCCGGGCCGGCCGTCGGGCAGGCCGTCGACCGACCAGTGGGGTTCACCGTCGCGGGCTGCCCGCCACAGGAGCGGGTCCAGGGCGTCGCGCTTGCCGGCGCGGTCCGGGTCGCCGCCGCGGTCGGCATACACGGCCATCATCTGGTCACGGGTCCAGTTGGACACGGACCCGAAGCCGGGCTCGACCGACAGGTCGAGGTAGAGGTCGTTGCCGGCGGCGGACTCGGGGGTCTCCACCTCGTAGGCTGCGCCCCRCTCGACCAGGGCGCGCACGGCGGCACCCACGGGGTCGATGCTCTCGACGACACCGACGTAGTGGTCGGGCGGGATGACCGCCAGCGCGGTCATGTCCTCGCGGAACAGGGCGATCTCGCGCGCCGCCAGGTCCTGCCAGGCCACGCCGTCACGCTGCGCCCGCTCGAGCAGCGGGTCGTCGACGTCGGTGATGTTCTGCACGTAGCTGACCTCGTGCCCGGCGTCGCGCAGGGCCCGCCCGAGCACGTCGAAGGTGACGTACGTGGCCGCGTGACCCATGTGGGTGGCGTCGTACGGGGTGATGCCGCAGACGTACATCCGCGCGGTCGGACCCGGCGTCAGCGCGCGAACCGAGCCGGTGCTCGTGTCGAAGACCTGTGGCGGGTGGCCCGTGCCGGGCACTTCGGGGATGAAAGGCGTGGGCCAGGAGATCACGTGCGCAGCCTACGGGGCAGCCTCACAGGGGCGGCCACGGGATGGCGGGCCACTGCCCGGAGGGCCGCGGGTATGCCGGGTGGGCACGCAGGGCGCGCACCCGCGCCGTGAGCGCGGCCACCTCGGCGCGAGTGATCAGGGTCGCCAGCTCGACCGCGAAAGCCGACTCCTGGTCGGCCAGGACCAGTGCGAGACGGTCGAGCCGCGCGGTGTCGGCGGGCTCCAGCGACTGACCGGCGAATCCCCAGAAGACGGTGCGCAGCTTGTCGTCGGTGTGGAGGCTGACGCCGTGGTCGAAGCCGCGCAGCCGGTCACCGTCACGGACCAGGTGCGAGCCCTTGCGGTCGGAGTTGTTGAGGACCGCGTCGAAGACGGCCACGGAGCGCACCGCGGGCGAGTCCTCGTGGACCACGACGACGGGCCGGCCGTCGTCGCCCTCACCCTGCAGCACGGGGAGCCACCCGTCCGGCACCCGGTCGGGGGCGACCACGTCGACGACGTACTCGGGCGCCACCTCGGGGTCCCCCACCCACAGCTGCAGCGAGCCCAGGCCGAGCGGGCCCTCCCGCAGCACCGTCGGCGGCACGATGTCCCAGCCGCCGGTCGCCGAGATGAGGTGCGCAGCCACCTCACGCTGTGCCAGCGTGCCGTCGGGGAAGTCCCACAGCGGTCGCTCGCCCGCCACGGGTTTCCAGATCGCCAGGCGCCGCCGGGCGCCGTCGCCCCCGGCGGCATCGTCGTCGTCGCCGGCACCGGTGTCCGCGACGGTGGCGAGGAAGGCCGCATTGGACGCGTCCGCAATCCGGCCCACCAGGGCGATCTCACCGGTCGCCAGGGCCTCGAGGTCACCCCCGGGTGGGCTGCTCAGCGCTTGTAGCCGTTCGCACGCGGGCAGATGTGGCCCTCGGGTTCGAGCGGCCCACCGCAGAACGGGCACGGGGGCCGGCCCGCGGAGACGATCGTCTGGGCGCGACGGGCGAAGGCCCGGGCCCGCGCTGGGGGCAGCACCACCCGGACGCTGCGTGGTTCGGGGGCCAGTGCGACGTCGACGCCCTCACTGCCGGGCTCCGCGTCGGGGTCGCGGTCGAGGCACTCGATGACGATGACGTCGCGCGACTCGTCCCACGCCAGGCTGAGCGTGTTGACCCGGAACTCGTCCTCGATCGGGGTGTCGAGGGGCGCGTTGTCGACAGCCTCGACGGCCGCGAGGTCGCCGCCATCCCCGCCCGCATAGCTGTCGAGCAGGTCGTTGATCCGGTCGGCCAGGACGGCCACCTGCTGCTTCTCCAAGGAGACACTGAGCAACCGGCGACCGGCGCTGGCCTGCAGGAAGAAGGTGCGCTGCCCGGGGGGCCCGACGGTGCCCGCGACGAACCGGTCGGGTGGGTCGAACTCGTTCACCGACATGGTCGAAAGCCTAACCCGCTGCGCGGGCCGCGCCGGGCGCCGCGCTGGTGGGTTCACCGGCGCCCCCACCGACCACCGCGTCGTCGTGCGGACCATGATCGTCACCGTCGGCCGAGCCGTCGCCAGGCGGCGGCGTGAACCGCGCGAGGTCGAGGGCAAGGTCGTTGGCGGCCAACAGAAAGGTGTGGCGGCCGCCATACCGGACGACGGACACCGAGCCGGGGTCGGCCGTGTAGCTCTGGAACCGTGCCAGCCCGCTGCCCGTGGCGTCGGCGAGCACCGCCTTGACGAGGTCCCCGTGGGTCACCGCGACCCACAGGGCGCGCTCACCGTGCTGGGCCGCGACCTCGGCGTCGATCGCGCGGATGGCCTTGACCACGCGGTCAGCCATCTCCCGCAGACTCTCGGCGACATGGTCAGGGTGGTCCGGGAACCGCGCCGCCTCGGGGTCGTCCTGCACCGTGGCCCACWGGGGGTCCTTGACGAGGTCGCGCAGCGAGCGGCCGGTCCACGCGCCATACCCGCACTCGACGAGGGCGGCGTCCTCCTCGACGGGCTGGCCCACTGCGGCGGCGATCGGCGCCGCGGTGTCCGTGCAGCGTTCCAGTGGGCTGCTCACGACCCGCACCACGGGCGCCCCGACGAACCGGGCCGCGAGGGCGTTCGCCTGCTCGACCCCTCGCTCCGTGAGCCGTATGCCGGGCAGCCGGCCGGCGAGGACACCGTCGCCGTTGGCGCTCGAGTGGCCATGGCGGACGAGCAGGCAGGTGGGCACGTCGGAACTCTACGGCGCGGCGGTCGCACCGGGGCGGTCGACGTGGTGGAGTAGCCCCGTGATCGTGGACCAGGCCATCTACCGCGACGGCGTGCGCAAGCCCTGCGGCGACCTCAGTGACGCCCTCGACGAGCTGCGGGCAGGGGGCGACTCCAACGACTTCCTGTGGATCGGCCTCAAGGACCCGACCGAGGCCGAGTTCGACCTCGTCAACGACGAGCTGCAGCTCCACCCGCTCGCGGTCGAGGACGCGGTCAAGGGGCACCAACGACCGAAGGTCGAGCTGTTCGACAACACGATCTTCGTCGTACTGAAGACGTTGCGGTACATCGAGGAGACGTCCGACGTCGAGACCGGCGAGGTCATGATGTTCGTCGGTGACCGGTTCGTCGTGACCGTTCGCTACGGCGAGGCGAGCCCCCTGGCCGGCGTGCGGTCCCGCCTCGAGGGCGACCCTGCGCTGCTGCGGCACGGCGAGATCGCGGTCCTGCACGCCGTGATGGACTCGATCGTCGACAACTACGTGAGCATCGACGCCGAGCTGCAGAACGACCTCGAGGACATCGAGCAGTCGGTGTTCCGCGGCGCGAACACCGTCAGCTCGGCGACCATCTACAAGCTCAAGCGCGAGGTGCTGGAGTTCCGCCGAGCGGCCGCGCCGCTCGCCGCGCCCCTTCGGATGCTGCACGACGGGTCGCGGTCTCCGTTGCCGCAGAAGGAGGTTCGCCTGCTCTTCCGCGACGTGGCCGACCACCTGCTGCGCGTCATCGACCACGTGGAGTCCTATGACCGGCTGCTCACCGACATCCTCAACGCCCACCTGGCGCAGATCTCGGTCCAGCAGAACAGCGACATGCGCAAGATCTCGGCGTGGGTCGCGATCGCCGCGGTGCCGACGATGATCGCCGGCATCTACGGGATGAACTTCGACAACATGCCAGAGCTGCGCTGGCACTACGGCTACTTCATCGTGGTCGGCATCATGGCGCTCGCCTGCATGGGGCTGTACCGCGCTTTCCGCAAGTCCGGCTGGCTCTGAGGGCACGATCGTCGCGGCACCGACTCAACGACGCGAGACCGGCTTACCCCTTCGGGGGTTCGAAGGCGGCGAACCAGGCTTGCACCCTACGGACCGCTACACAGTTGTGCCGGTCGTGGACATCGCAGGCATCGAGCACCTGGGCCGTGAGGTCTGTTCTCGATGACTGCGACAGGGTCCATCCCAGGGGGCCTTGCGGCCCGGACGTCGTGTCGGGATAGACCTGGGCAACCGCGCTGGAGCCGTCGATGGCTAGGCGACACACCTTGCCCTCCTTGATAGCTGCATCGCGGATGACCCGGGTGGCTTGGGCGAGCGCGCGGCTGCTCCGCTCTTCGTAGACGTTGCCCAGGGCCACCGCGGGACCAAGGCCCTGCAGGGTGCGTTTGCTGCTCTTGTGCGCGACCCCAGAGGTGTAGTGGCTGTCGATGACAAGCAGACGAGGAACGATGCAAGGCGCCTTGCCTCTGCTCCTGTTGTGCTTGCGAACGTGCTGCGCGACGGCTTGCCAGGAGCGGGTCACAGCTGCTCCAGCCGAGTTGTCGAAGACGCCACCGTCCAACGCCGAGGTGACGGCTCCGTCGTCGCCGCACTGCCGCAGCCCACCGCTCGGTGCGACGTAGGGGAAACGCGCCGAGAGGAAGGCGGCGGTCGAGAGCCGGATGGAGGAGCTCCGGCCATTGCCGTCACACAGGTAGTCGCCCGCATCGCGCACCGGGAAGCTTCCTGGTCCGTTCGCGTCAGGAAGGGCCGTCGCGGGGCCAGAGCAGTTGGTCTCGCCGGTGTCAGCTGCCTGCTGCACGGTGGAGACCGCCAGCCGACACCCATCCTCGACGCTGGTGGCGCTGAACGACAGGATCGGGAACGTCGACCCCTGGCCGAAGAAGTCAGCCTCGAGGCCGGACTGGCTGGCCTCGAACGCGCGCTCGAGCGATGCCGCCCGATCCCCGCTGGGAAGGGGTAGGCGGGCCACCGAGTTCGGAAGGTCGCGGAAGAGGAAGGCTGCGACCGAGGGCGCCAAGAAGTCAGCGCTCATCGCGGTGTCGACCCACTCACTACCGGAGCTCGCACCTGGGTCCATCTGACGCGCGCGAACCTGGGCCAGCCCCACCGCACCACCTGACACACCGGAGGCGAAGAACACGCGCGACGTGTGGTCCTCAGTGCTCCCGCACGCGACGCCGACCGCGCACTCCCACGTGCGTGCGGTCCAGTAGGCGGAACGGATGCCACCGCCGGCCGACGCCACGAAGACCAACGGCACCTGTGGGGGTCCGTCGGCAGGTTCAGGTTTCGTCGCATCCCTGCTTGCCATCCGGGTTGCCCATCGTTCAAACGCGACCTGCGGTGACTCCATCGCGGCTGTCTCGTGCGTGGTGCGGGCGTCGTAGTACAACCCCTGAGTGTCGACAACGCTCGCGAGCAGACCCCAGATGGCGACCAGTGTGAGGAATGGGGTGCGTCGGAAGCCCACGAGTGCGAGGGCGCCCCGCGGAGCGACGCTGTCAGAAAGGACGACGAGCGCTGCGACACCCAGTGCGAGCAGGGTTGCACAGAGGAACACCACGGCTGGCGTCCCAGCCCACAGCCACATCTCCTCTGACGACTGCAGCCCGGCGATGACGGTCAGGAGGAAGCTCACAACGAGGACGAAGGCTGCCAGCGCTACCGTCGGTTTGGGTCCCTGCAGCGCACGCGAGCTGGTCCCGGCCCACTTCATCGTCCACAACGCAAGACGCCACGCGAAGACCAAGGCCGCGACGGACCACCCGATCATGATCAGCTGGATCGACCCACTCGTCCCCTGAGACGTCGCGGCGCGAACCACTGCGATGTAGAGGGCGACTGCGGGAAGGGTCGTCAGGACCGCCAGCATGCGCAGCGCGCCGACCCCGACCCCGACTTCATCCGAGGCCCGTCGCACGCAGTCCCGAACCGCCCTGGGCCCTGACAGCAGCGCCCACAAACCCACGGCGCCCGCGGGAATGATGAGCGACCACGTCACGGCCTCACTCCACCGAAGGAAGCTGAACGAGATCACCCCGACGACGACTGCTGCGCCTGCCGCCCTGACGAGGCTGGAAACGCTCACGGCGCGAACCCTGGGAGTCGCACGGTAGGCAATCAGGCACGACCTGCCCCCCAGGTGCACCGCCAAGCACGTCGTCACCATCAGTGCGCTGGCAACCACGGCGGGTAGGACCCTGTCCCCCGCGACGACCAGGACATCGTCGATCTGCCTCCCCAGGTCCCCGGAGAGGCCAACCAGCAGGCCCAGGAGCAGGGCAGTGATCAGGAGCTGACCACGCAGCGCGGACAACCAGGACACACCGGACGATGCTGCGGCGGTGACAGGCCTGTCACGACGAACCCCCGTCAGGAGTGCCACCACCGCGATCCCCAGCGCGAGGAACTTGGTGAGGGCGAGGAATCCCACCGTGCGGCTCAAGCCGTGGGATGCGGAATGCTCAGGGACCACGAGGGTGGCCAGTAGGGTTTCCAGGAGGTCCGCACCGAGGTAGATCCCGATGGCTAACGTGGAGCTGGTCACGACGGCCAGGCGTGTCTCCGCTCCACCAGGGCCGGTGGAGGGCGACTCGCCCACGGCTCCAAGCAGGGCGAAGCGAGTACCGGCGAGAAGTGCCGCTAGACAGAACATGAGGACGAGGTCGAGGACGAGGTAGGTCCACCGCAGCTGGGAAGTCTGCACGAGACCGGGAACAGCCTTCGCGACGTCGTCGAATGCCACCCATCCGGCGACCACTTCCCCAGACCGTGCCGGATCCCACAGTCGTGCGGGCGACGCGATGTCACCGATGCCGCCCGTGGCGACCACCACATCGACCTCAGACGACGGTCGGTTCGCGCCCGACAACGCGACGTCGATCCGCCCGAGAGCGGCAGCAGCGCCGATCACCATGAGGAGAAGCAGGATCAGCGTCGACGCCTTCCCGATACGCCTCCAGCTCGCTCGACCGACCGCGACCATGCTCTCCCCCTCAGCCGAACCCGCAGGGAACCCCGCTGCCTCCCATGATGATGACGCCAGCAGAGTTTGTCCGGCGTTCGCAGAACCGCGCGGCTGCGCTGCCATGCTCCACTTCCTGCGGCACTGAGCCGAAGATGGGTCACTGGGGCGCGACGGCCACCTGCTCCGGGACTGGATCGGCAGCAGGTTCGGGGACGCGCTGGGGCTCGTTGAGCGGCCCGGGCTGGGCTGGTTCCAGCGTGGTCGCGTGGTCGATCCGTCGGGTCTCCAGGATCCAGAAGGCGGTGAACAGCCCGATCTCCCACCACTCCACCAGGAGCACGAGGTGGTCGGGCGCGACGGCCTTCGAGATCAGCCATGGCACCAGCAGGCCCACCGTCATCAGCAGGAGGATCACCAGGTAGTAGCCGCGACCCGACTTCCAGAGCGCGCTGTTCAGCCCGAAGAACGGCCAGGTGTTCGTCAGGACGGCCACGCCCAGTGAGGCGATCAGCAAGACCGCGGCAAGGAAGTGGACCGTGGCGTGCACGCCGCCCACGGTGATGCCCTCCATCGTGATCTGGTCGGCCGGCCCACGCCAGAGCTGCACCATCGCCAGCGTCAGGAAGCCCGCGAGGAACAGGGCCGTCACGACCACGAGAACCCGCGTGAGGACCTTGGACGCGGTCCCGATCCCCTCGGCGCCGAAGAGCTGCGTGAGGTTGCCCGTGCCCAGCTCCCGGAGGAAGAGCACGACGCACAGCAACACGACTGCGGGCAAGGCGATTCGCAGGAAGTCGCCGTAGTCCTCTGCGCTCACCCCGTCCGGCGTGGGCTTGGCCCGCAGGTCGGCCATGATCCCGGCGAAGTTGTTGGGAAGAAGGGCGACGAAGACCGCATAGAAGCCTGCCCCGTTCAGCGCGTAGTCCTCGAGCAGTCCCACCCCCTGGTAGGCAACGAGGCAGGCCGCCGTCCCGACGAGCGTGCCGACCAGGATGTCGCGCACCGGACCGCCGTAGTAGGCGCTGATCGAGGTCTCGAACTCGCCCTTCCTGAGTCCCGTTCCCACCGACACGACGAGCAGCAGCAGCGGCAGCAGGATCATCAGCCACCGGACGTACCGGTGCGTGATCCCGGTGATCCGCGCCTGGTCCTTCTCGTTCATGACCGCTCCCCTCCGTCGGGCCCCCGCGACGACGATCGCACCTTCCGCCAAGCACAGCGCGTGGGAGTCGATCCAAACAGCAGCAAACGTACTAGTGCGAACGCCTCCTCAGGCTTGTGCCTCGTGGGATGCCTTCACGGTGTTGCCGTGGATGGCGCGTCAGACTGGGATGGAAAGGGGCGACAGCGCGGGAGATGGAGCAGAGATGACCAGACCGTTTCGGTTCGGGGTCGTGGCCCCGGTGATGACTGACCTGCCCACGTGGCGGGACAGGGTGCGCCGTATCGCAGACCTCGGCTACTCGACGCTGCTGATGCCCGACGTACCGCTGTGGCAGCCGGCGCCCGCGCCGACCCTCGCGCTGGCGGCGTCCGACACGGACCTGCGGGTCGGCACCTGGGTGTACGCCTCCCCACTGCGGCCCGCGCGGAGCACTGCGTGGGAGGCGCACTCCCTGTCGGTGCTCACCGAAGGCCGCTTCGAGATGGGCATCGGCACCGGGCGGCCCGGGATCGAGGACGATGTCCGCGCCCTCGGGCTACCGGTCGTCCCACGGGAAGAGCGGCTGGCCGAGGTCCGTGAGACCGTCGCCGCGCTCAGGGAACTGGACGGCCCCGACCTGCACACGCCGGTGGTGATGGCGGTGCGGGGGCCGAAGGCCCAGGCGCTGGCCGTCGACGTCGCCGACACCGTCACCTTCGCGGCGTTCGCGGGTGACACCCGCAGCCGAGTGACCGGGATGGCTCGCGAGCTCCTCGCGAGGCGCGACGTCGAGCTCGCCCTTCACGTCCCCGTCGTGGGCGACCGGGTCGCCCCGTTCATGGCATCCGCGCGCGACACCGATCCGGCCGCGCTGCGGGAGCTGGACTCGCTCGCCATCCTCCCCGACGACCCGGCGGCGGCCATCGAGGAGATCCAGCGACGGCGCGAGGAGATCGGGTACTCGTACTTCGTCTTCGGCGCCGACTTCGCCGAGGTGCTGGGCCCTGTGGTGGCCCGGCTGGCTGGCGCCTAGACAGCGTCCACCCAGCCCGACTCCCCCACCCGCGAGGGGGTTGCCGAGGCAGGCAGGACAGGTACGTTGGGTGGATGCGGACGATCAACCTCGGGGAAGCGGATGGGTTGCCGCCGGTGGACTGGTCCGCCGTGGTGGCGACGCTCGACGCGGGTACGGGGCCGGCCCCCGACGCCGCGAACACGCGGTCCACGTGGTTGTGCACCGTCAACGAGGACGGCAGCCCCCACGTGACCGCCGTCGGGGCCATCTGGGTGGACGGCACGTTCTGGTTCCAGACCGGCGCAGGCACGCGCAAGTGCCGCAACGTGGCGCGGGATCCGCGGTGTTCGGTGGCCGTGTCGATCCGCGACGCGGACGTGGTGGTCGAAGGTGAGGCCACCCGGGTGACCGACCGCGACGTGGTGGCACGCATCGCGAAGGCGTGGGCCGACAGCGGGTGGCCGGCCGAGCCTGACGAGCAGGGCACGGGGATCACGGCCCCGTTCAACGCACCGTCGCTGGGACCGCCGCCCTGGGGCGTCTATCGGATCGTCCCCCGGTCGGCCACCGTGGTCATGACCACGGAGCCCGGCGGCCTGACCCGCTTCCAGTTCTGAGCTGCCAGGTGGCCCACGAGGCGGAGCCACCTGGCGGGACCGACTCAGTTGTTGACCGCGTTGAGGGCGTTCACCTCCCCTGCACCATAGAACCCGTTGCGCGCGCCACCGGTACAGGTCGCCTTGTACTGGTCCAGACCGGGACGCGGGTCGTAGATCCCCGGCGGACAGGCGAGGGGCACGGAGGTGTTCTGCAGTGCGGCTGCCAAGGCGCCCGGGGACATGCCCGGGTGCTGCGACAGGATCAGCGCCGCCACACCCGCCGCGTGCGGGCTGGCCATCGACGTGCCCTGCTTGTAGCCCCAGCCGTTGGTGCCGGTGCCGGTGTTGTACGTCGTCGACAGGATCGCGTTGGCGATCGTCGAGACGGCCGGGTTCGGTTGCCGGGTGTCACCACCGGGAGCGCTGACGTCCACGACTCCAGCGCCGTATGACGAGTAGTAGCTCTTCAGCCGCTGCGTGCCCACCGCGGACACCGTCACGACACCAGGCGCCTCTGTGGGCAGGTCGAGGCAGGCCCCGTTGATCTCACGGGTCTCCACCGGCAGGCTGCCGTCGTCGGGACTGGTGGCATCGATGAACGTGTGCTGCAGGTCGACGTTGGAGTTGCCAGCGGAGGCGACGGTGAGGACGCCCTTGCTCTGCGAGTAGCGCAGTGCCCGTTGGACGGCCTGCCAGATCGGACGCTGCCGGGCGTCGTTGCGGCAGTTGAACTCCCACGGGTCGATGAAGTAGCTGTTGTTGGTGATCCGCAGACCGTGGTCGGCAGCCCAGAGGTAGCCGCAGATCGCGGCCTCCGGGTAGATGAACCCCGCGTCGTCGACGACCTTGACCGAGGCGACCTTCACTCCCGGCGCGACGCCCGCCACGCCGATGCCGTTGAGGGCGGCGGCGATCGTGCCGGCGACGTGGGTGCCGTGGTCGGACGTGGTGGGATTCCACGCGGCCACGCTGGTGTCCGGGACACCACCCAGACAGGAGGCGCTCCTGGTCTGGTCGATCTGGGTCGCCAGGTCCGGGTGGGTGCTGGAGATGCCGCTGTCGAGCACGCCCACCACGACGTCAGGGCTGCCCGTGGTGACGGCCTGCGCCTGGGCGAGGGCGATCTGTGGCATGTCCCACTGCAGGCCCCACAGTGGCTCGCCTGCCGGGTTGCCCGTCGCATCCTGGGCGGCAGAGCTCACGGTCGCGATGGTCGCGTCGTCGTCCAGCGCCGTGCCGAGCCCGGTGGTCGGCGCCACGGCCTGGACGCCGCTGCCCCGGACCGACGTCGCGAACCCGGCGCTGTTCGATCGGACGACCAGCACGCCGATCTGCCTGTAGCTCGCGACGACGTTCCCACCCGCCGCGGCAACCCTGGCCTCCGCCTTGGCGGTCGAACCCTCGGGAGCGAGGACGAGATAGGTGGTGGCCGACCCGGTGGCTCCGGCGGTGGCGGGGACCAGGCCGCCGAGCCCGATGGCGACACCGACGGCCACGCCTGCCGATGCCGCGAGTGCCTTGCGAGAAACGGACTTCAAGACAACCTCCTGAGGAAGGAGAGGTGCCCCTGCCCAGGCGACGACGCCCGCTCACGCGAACCTAGCTGTCCGGCTGACCGTCGAGCATCCGTCTTTGGGGTGAGACCGGCAGCGGGAGTGGGCGTCCCCTCACCCCATGCCGGCGAGCCGGGCCAGCGCCGCGACCCCGGGGCCGGTGTGGGTTGCCAGCCGTTGGCGGGCGTCGTCCAGTGCCGCGGACTCGGGGTGCCCGGGCGGGATCCGCGCCGGGTTGAGGGCCACCTGGCTGGACCAGTCCCTGATGTCGCTCTCGGACATGAACGACATGGCGGCCCGGGTGCCAAGGACGTTCATCCCCGCCCACTGCGCCATCGAGTTGCCGTAGTTCGACGGCGGGCAGAGCCGGTTCTTGTACTCGTCGTCGTCGCGGGTTGCCTCGACGTAACCGACCAGCGCCGCCCCGAAGCACGGGAACCCCGCCCTGATCGCCTGCAGGGTGATCGCCTCCGGACGCCACACGGGGACCAGCGGCGGGTACTTCAGGCCATCCGCCGCGCAGTGCACGACCACCGCATCGTCCGCCACGGCGACCGACCCGTCCTCGAACGTGAGCTTTCCCCGGCTCACTGACTCGATGTGTCCCCGTCGGACGACGTTCTCCAGGGTGCGGAGCTGCTCGAGCTCCCACGTGGCCAGGGTGGGCGCCTTGGCCATCGTCGGCATGACGGTGCGGTCGACGCGCAGCATGATGCCGAGCTCCTCGAGACGCAGGAACAGGTCCTCGACGGAGGTGGCGTCCTGCGCTGCCTTCATCGTGTCGGCTGCCATGCCCAGGAAGACCGCGGGGTTCGGTTGCACCACCGCGCGGTTGATCATCCACGGGTCGCGGGCCCTGACCCAGCAGATCGCACCCGGGTCGACACCGCGCGAGAGCAGCCAGATGCAGGCATCGGTCGCGGTCTTCCCAGCCCCGACGACGACGTACTGGCTCGGCGCCTGGTCGAGGCGGGCCAGGGCGTTGACGGGCAGCACCGTGGCGTCGTCGGAGACGTCGAAGGGGGGCGGCTTCTCGGCAGGGATGCTGGGGGCCAGGTAGTGCGCGTCGACGATGCGGCACCTCTCGGGCACCTCGAACCGCTCTCCCGAGATGCGCGAGACGACGGTCCGGTCGCCGAGGTACTCACTGTTGGGGAAGAACTCGCCCTTGCCCGACTCCACCATCCGGTCGAGGACCCGGGCGTAGTAGGCACAGACCTCCGACTGCGTGGCCCTCTCCTGCAGGCCCTGCTCCGGCCCCCGCTGTTGCAGCTGACCGCCCCCGAGCAGCGTCGAGGCCACCCCGTAGAACGCGGACGCCTGGTGCAGGCGAACGAAGGGGTAGGCCTCGAGCCAGTGACCGCTGACGCCGTGGCGTCGGTCCACGAGGGCCACCCGGACGTCGGCGTGGTCGGTGAGCGCGTCGGTGAACGCCATGCCCATCGCCCCCGCACCCACCACGAGGTAGTCGGCGTCGACAGTGCGCATCAGACGGACACGCTGGTGATCGGTCCCATGCGGTCAGCATGCCCCCCGTGGCCGACCACGACCTCCCCAATCCGGCGGATCAGCCGAGCTGCCGGCGGACCTCCGCTAGAACGCCGCCACCCCCGCCGTCACGGCCAGTGCGAGCCCGAACGCGTAGGTCCCCATGGCGCCGGTCATCCGCGGCGAGGACTCCGCGGCGAGCGTCGTGGACCGGAGCATCGAGGCGGCATGCAGCAGGCGGGACGCCGTCGCGGCGACGACCAGCCCAGCGGTCCAGGGTCCCGGCGCCAGCCACCCGACGAGGAGGAACAGGGCAATGAGGGTGGGTACGTACTCCGTCGCGTTGCCGTGTGCGCGTTGCGCGATGAGGAGCGGATCCGCGGGGTCCGTGGGCATCTGGCTCCCGCCCCGCTTGGCCGCGTAACCGCGGTTGAGCGAGACGTTGAAGCCGAGGACGAAGATCGACGCGGCCAGGATGCTGGAGCAGACGATGGCTGTGGTCATGTCGGTGCCTTCCAGGTGGTGTGGGTGAGGACGTGCGAGACCAGGTCGGCGCAGTAGGTCGTGCCCAACAGGGCGTCGGCCTTGCGCAGCGCCCCGGGCGAGGTCACGTTGACCTCGATGAGGCGGTCGCCGATGACGTCGAGCCCGACGCACCGCAAGCCGTGGGCGCGCAGGGTGGGAGCGAGCCGGTCGACGATCTGCAGGTCACGGTCCGTGAGGTCGGCGGGCCCGTCAGGGCTGACGATGCGGAAGTCCCCCGGCACCGGGTGCCGGATGCTCGCGCCGACGGCGACGCCGTCCAGCACGTAGATCCGCTTGTTGCCGGCCTCCACCTGCGGGAGGTAGGGCTGGGCGACCACCGTCCGGGTGCCGCCGACGGTCGACATCTCGATGATCGAGGCGAGGTTGGGGTCACCCTGGGTCAGGATGAGGACGCCTCGTCCGCTGAAGCCGTCCACCGGCTTGACGACGACCCGCTCGTGCTCGGCCAGGAACGAGCAGAGCGTCTCGGCGTGGGCCGTCACCACGGTCGCCGGCACCAGGTCGGGGAACGACAGCCCGAGCAGGTGCTCGCTGCAGGCCCGCAGCCCACCGGGCGCGTTGACCATCGCCGTCCCACTGGCGTCGACGTGGTCGAGCACGTACGTCGCCGCCAGGAAGTCCAGGTCGACAGGGGGCTCGAGGCGCATGAAGACCGCGTCGACGTCCTCCAGCCGCAGCTGCTCCTCGGGTCCCGCGTCGTACCAAGGGTCCGGCACCGTCCAACGGCACCCCGCCGCCGGCGTGGAGGGCGCCAGCTTCAGGGCCCGCGCCCGCGCGACTGCTCGACCACCGACGATCTCGAGGTTCCTCGCCTCCGTGGCCCACACCTCGGCTCCGAGGTCCTGCGCCGCGTGCATGAGCCCGATGCTGGTGTCCAGGGATGCGTCCAGCCCGTCGAGGGGGTCGACGACGAAGACGGTCCTCATGCCGCCACCTCCCGGGCGTCGAGCAGTCCCAGCAGTGCGGCCGGGTCCGCGGACTGCCACTGGTCCCCGTACGTCGGGAGGGTGGGCAGCAGCAGCTCGAGGGCGGCGCGTCGCAGCCGCTCGTCGTACAGCAGTGCCCAGATGCTGCCCAGCAGCTCGGCCGTCGGCCGCTGGGAGTCCAGGT
This sequence comes from Pedococcus sp. P2_E4, assembly GCF_056403935.1. NCBI lineage: Bacteria > Bacillati > Actinomycetota > Actinomycetes > Micrococcales > Intrasporangiaceae > Pedococcus > Pedococcus sp. P2_E4. Next base: position 65,001 of record NZ_JBFUEO010000003.1, read on the forward strand.
AGCGCAGCTCGAGGTAGCCACCTCGCGGCCGGACCGGCGGGAAGATCGTGCCGAGGTGGTACCGGTCGTCCTGCGCCTCCGGGATCGCAAGCCGCTCCGCGGCGCCGGCGAATGCGGCATACGCACCGATGGGGTCCTGCACGTCGAGGTGGCGGCCGTCGTAGCCGGTCCTGGCCGGGTCGATCCCCTGCCAGATGCGGGTGCGCTCCCGGGAGCCCCCGAAGGCCGCGACCAGGGGAGGTCCCGCCAGGTTCGCGACCAGCCACTGCTCGCGCCCTGCGCGGCCGGGCAGGAGGTCGACGCAGACCTGCAACGACGCGGTGAGGCGCATCATCCGCCGCCCGGAGTCGCCGTCCCGGTCGAAGAGCTCCTGCATCGCCAGGTAGCGCGGCGTCGCGAGGGCGAGAGGCACCTGCGCCAGGGAACGCCAGGGGTCGACGCCGGTCAGGGCGAGCGAGCTGGTCTCGGCGACGGCGGCGAGACACCAGTCCACCTCGCGGAGCAGGGCCCGGACCGACGCCTGCGGCGGCAGGCTCAGCTCGAGCTGCCCGCCCGGCTCGTATGTCGGGTGCCCCCGCTCGCAGAGCTCGCTCCCCAGGCGGGGCGTCCCCGCGACGTGCATCTCGAGCTCGACACCGATCCTGCGGTGTCCTCCCGGGCTGAATGCCCGGATCACTGCGTCCCTCATGGGTCCTTCTCCATTTCACCGCAGTTGCACTGCGATCAATTACCGCTAGAGTGACCCTCGTGGAGGAACGTGTCAAGAGGCAATATCGCTCGCCCGCCCGCACGGCGGCGGCCGACGAGACGCGGGCGCGCATCCGGGCGGCAGCGCTCGAGCTCTTCGTCCAGCGTGGGTTCCAGGGCACGACCCTCAAGGACGTGGCCGACCTCGCAGGGGTCGGCGAGCGGACCCTCTACGACAGCTTCGGCAGCAAGCTCGGCCTGCTGCGGCACACGATCGCGATGCTCACGATGGGCGACGAGTCCCGGGTGCGCGCCGCGGACCGCCCCGAGGCGGTAGCCGCTCGTGAGCTGGCCGACCCTCGGGAGGCGCTGGCCGCGCACCTCAAGGGGGCCACCGACCTCATGAACCGGGCCGGTGACCTGATCCTCATGGGCGACTCGGTGCCCGGTGTCGACCCCGGCCTGGAGCGCATGGTCACCCGGGGCAACCAGGCTGCCTACGAGCTGAACGTCAGGCTGGCACAACGCTTCCACGAGCGGGGTGAGCTGCGAACGGGCATGACCGTCGCGGACGCGGCCGACATCATGTACACCCTCACGTCCCCGGGCGTCTTCCGCACGATGCGGCGGATGCGTCGCTGGAGCCAGCGGCGGTACCACGAGTGGGTTCTGTCGACTGCCACGCAGCAGCTCCTCGGAGACCGCGACGACTGAGCTGCCCGCACGGTGACGGTGTCGGCGTCAGGTGGCCGTCATGACCCCTGCGCCCAGCAGGCCGAAGAGCACCAGGCCCAGTGCGACCCGGTACCAGACGAAGGCCGTGATCTTGTTGCTGCTGACGAACTTCAGCAACCACGCGATCGAGGCGTAGGCCACGACGAACGAGACGATGACACCGACGATGATCGGACCCACCCCGAGCAGCTCGAGGTGGCTGGACTCGCTGGCCATCTCGAAGAAGCCGGCTGCGGTGAGGGCGGGGATCGCCATGAAGAAGCTGAGCCTCGTCGCGGTGACGCGGTCGATGCCGCGGAAGAGCCCGGCCGAGATGGTGGCTCCGGACCGGGAGACACCGGGCACGAGGCTGAGGCACTGCACGAGGCCGATGACGAGGCCGTCGCGCAGCGTGACCTGACCCTCGCCGCGCTCCTCGCCGCGGGCGGCCAGTGCGGAGTGCCGGCTCTCGGCGAGCCACATCACGACGCTCCACAGCACGAGCGCGCCCGCCACGACCCACAGGCTGCGCAGCGGCCCGCTGATCAGGTCACGGGCCGCGAAGCCGACGACTCCCACCGGGAGGGAGCCGACGATGACCGCCCACGCCAGCTGGTAGTCGTGGTGGCCGCGCTGCTCGGCGCTGGCGAGACCGGCGAACCAGGCCTTGAGCAGCCGCAGGATGTCGGACCGGAAGTAGATCAGCGTGGCCAGGATGGCCCCCAGCTGGATGACGGCCGTGTAGGCCGTGACGCCGGGGTCGTCGACCTTGAGGCCGAGCATCTTCTCCGTGATGGTCAGGTGACCGGTGGAGGACACGGGCAGGAACTCGGTGAGTCCCTCCACGATGCCGAGGATCAGTGCGTCGAGGTAGCTCAGGCTCAAGGCGAGGGGCGCTTTCGGTTCGGGAGGGAGGATGCGGTGCGGGCGGTCCGGGTCAGGGGCCAGTCTCCCCCATGACCTCCGCCATCGTGCGCACGACCTGCAGGCGGTCCTCGAGGCCGCCCGCGAAGGGCGCGACGGACAGCGTGCCGACCCCCGCCTCGGCATAGCGCTGCAGGCGGTCGCGGATCCGGTCCCGCGGACCGATCAGCGCGGTGTCGTCGATGAACTGGAACGGCACGGCCGCGGCGGCGTCACGGTGCTTCCTGGCGAGGAAGAGGTCCTGCACCTCGGCGGCGGCCTCCTCGAACCCCATGCGGATCGCGAGCTGGTTGTAGAAGTTCTGCTCGCGCGACCCCATGCCACCGATGTAGAGGGCGGCGTAGGGACGGATCAGGTCGGCCGCGGCCTCGACGTCGTCGGCGATGACGACCGGCACGGACGGTGCGATGTCGAAACCCGCCAGCGGGTCGTCGGGCGTCCCGTGGCCGCCGCGGCGGCGTCCTGCAACGACCGACTCGACCAACCCTGTCGAGTGCTCCGGGCTGAAGAAGATCGCGTGCCAGCCGTCGGCGATCTCGCCGGCCAGCTCGAGGTTCTTCGGGCCCACGGCTGCAAGGTAGATCGGGACGTCCTGGCGCGGCGGGTGGACGGTGAGCTTGAGGGCCTTGCCCGGACCGTCCGGGAGGGGCAGCGTGAAGTGCTTGCCGGCATACGCCACGGTCTCCCGGTGCATCGCCATCCGGACGATGTCGACGTACTCGCGGGTGCGGCCCAGGGGCGACGCGAACCGCACCCCGTGCCACCCCTCGCTCACCTGGGGGCCACTCACCCCGAGGCCGAGACGGAACCGCCCGCCAGAAAGGGTGTCGAGCGTTGCCGCAGTCATGGCGGTCATCGCGGGCGTGCGACCCGGGATCTGCATGACCGCGGCTCCCAGCCCGATCCGCTCGGTCAGCGCGCCGATCCACGACAGCACCGTCGGCACGTCCGAGCCGTAGGCCTCCGCCGCCCACGCCACCGCATACCCCAGGCGGTCTGCCTCCTGCGCCACCGCGACGTTGTCACGGTCGACGCCCATGCCGAAGTAGCCGAGGTTCACGCCCAGTTCCATGCGCCGCAGGCTATCCCGCCCACGTGGACCCGGGCGGGACGACTACGGTACGGAGGCATGCGCCGCAGAAGAATGGGGACCTCAGGGCTGTCCGTCTCCCGACTCGCCCTTGGCACGATGACCTGGGGTCGCAGCACCGACGAGGAGGGCGCGCGCGAGCAGCTGCGCACCTTCGTCGACGCCGGCGGCACCCTCGTCGACACGGCACACGGCTACTCCGACGGTGCCGCCGAGGAGATCATCGGCCGGCTCATCGACTCGGAGGTGTCGCGCGAGGACATCGTGATCTGCACGAAGTCGGGGATCTCGCGGCGTTCGGGACAGCGAGTGGTGGACACCTCCCGGCACAGCCTGCTCAGCCAGCTCGACACCTCGCTCGAGCGCCTCGGGTCCGATCACGTCGACCTGTGGCTGGTGCACACGTGGTCCGACGAGGCGCCGCTCACCGAGACGCTGTCGGCCCTGGAGTGGGCCGTCGCCACGGGGAGGGCGCGCTACGTCGGCGTCTCGAACTTCAGCGGCTGGCAGACGACCCGGGCCCTCTCGCTGCTCGAGCAGGCGCGAGTTCCGTTGGTGGCCAACGAGATCGAGTACTCGCTGGTCAACCGGACCGCTGAACCTGACCTGCTCGCGGCCGCCCAGGCGCTCGGCTTCGGGTTGCTCCCGTGGTCGCCGCTGGGCCGGGGTGTCCTGACGGGGAAGTACCGCCACGGCGTGCCCGCGGACTCCCGGGCCGCCTCCCGCGACTTCCCGCGGTTCACGGCTCGCTACCTCGACGACCGCAGCACCAACATCGTCGAGGCGCTCGCCATCGCGGCCAAGGGCCTGGACGTCACGCCGTCCGAGGTGGCGCTGGCCTGGGTGCGCGACCGGCCCGGCGTCGTCGCGCCCGTGGTGGGGGCCCGCACGACCGCTCAGCTGCGCACCTCACTCGCCAGCGAGTCGCTGGAGCTGCCTGACGAGCTGGTCGCGGCCCTCGACGAGGTCTCTGCCTGACCGGACTGCCCGACCCCTCGGGGGTGCCGGGGGTGCGGCCCGCTCAGGTGTCGTCGTCGTCCTCTTCGTAGTCGTCGTCCAGGCCCGAGTAGACGCCACTGCCGTCGCGGTCCTCGTCGGAGTGGTCGTCGAGCTCGTCGTCGTCCTCGTCGTCGTCCTCGTCACCCTCGCCGTCGTAGATGTCCAGCGGGGTCATCTCGCCGTAGGCCTGCAGGAGGGCGTCGTCGTACTCGGCGAACGCGTCAGCGAGGTCGTCATAGGCCGCGATCACGGTCGGGTCGTCCTCCCCACGCTTGGACGACGAAGCCTCCAGGTGGCGCTCGAACGCGCTCATGAGGTTGGCCAGCGCGCCACGCGGGTCAGCGGTCATGTGCCGACCGTAGCGGGTTCTGCGTCAAAATGGCGTGGATGGTTGAGTACGAGTACCGCGTGCTGAGCTTCGCGCGAGACGTTTCGCGTTCGGACATCCGCCGGACGCTGGCTGATCATGCCGAGTACGGACACTGGGAGCTGCACCGCACCCGGATCTACCTCGGGGGCAGCCAACGGACCTGGTTGCGGCGCAAGATCATCCGGGTCCCACGGGCCAGCTGACGGCAGCTCAGAGCGCGCGCTCGACCAGGGCCAGGCGGCGTGACGTGAGCATCAGCACCCCACCGAGCCACAGCAACCCGGCGGCCAGGACCGACGTCTGCACCACCTCGGCGCCGGTGAACGCCAGCCGGCCGTTGAAGGTGTCCGCGCCCGGGTCTGCGTTCGGGGCTGCAGCACGGGCGGCCTGGGTCGTCGACGACGCGCCGGTGGCACCGGGGTTCGTCCCGCTCGGTGAACCCAGACCGGCCGGGCACGGCTCGACGGCCTCGCGAACGGGGACACCGGCCATCGCGAGGGCTGCGAGGACGTCGCGGTCGAGGACGACCAGGTCCGCCTTGGGGCGCGTGCCGTCGCTCGGCAGGCGGACGCACAGGCCGAGGAGCCCGTCGATGTCGGCGTCGGCGGCGACCAGGTCGTCGCCCCCTGCGCTCGCCCGAGCCGAGGGCGACTGCTGCTCAGCGGCGGGGCTGCCCGTCGGCGCCGGACCCGAGCGGGCGGGAGCGGCGTTCCCTCGCGACGACGAGTTGGGGGCCTGAGCGGGCGCCGGCGCAGGAACGGGCGCTGGAGCTGGCGCTGGACTGCCGGTGAGGGGCCGGGTGACCGCGTCCAGCGTGTCGGTGACCGGGGTCGTCACCCCCACCAGGGGCGTTCCGGGGTCCGGCAGGCCCAGGGCGTCGGACTGGGCGCCTGCGGCGACCACGACTCCCATCCCGATCAGGATGACCGCCGCCGCGCGGGCCGCGACCCTGGCTGTGGGGTGGGTGGAAAGAGCGGACATCGATGTCTCCTCGGCGCAGGGTGGTGACCACGTCGACCACTTCCCCCTGACAACGAGGCGCGACCCCACGGGGCTACGGCTGGGTTGTCGCCGGCCTCAGCAGGTGGCGATGAACCGGGCCAGCACCGTGGCGCCGAAGCGCAGCGACGACACCGGCACGCGCTCGTCGATGCCGTGGAACATCGGCGCGAAGTCGAGGTCGGCCGGCAGCTTCAGCGGTGCGAAGCCGTATCCCGTGATGCCGAGTCGGCTCAGCGCCTTGTTGTCGGTCCCGCCGGACAGGCAGTACGGCAGCACCTCGGCGTCGGGGTCCTCGGCGAGCAGCGCGGCCTTCATCGCGTCCACCAGAGGGCCCTCGAAGGGCGCGTCGAGGGCGATGTCCTGGTGGACGACCTCGACGCGGACGTGCTCACCGGCCAGCTCCCGGATGGTGGCCAGCAAGTCCTCGTCGTGGCCCGGCAGGAAGCGGGCGTCGAGGGAGGCACAGGCGGTCTGCGGGATCACGTTGTGCTTGTAGCCCGCCTCGGCCATCGTGAAGTTGGCGGTGTCCTGCAGGGTGCCGCGCACGAACCCCTGGGCCCCACCGAGGTGGTCCAGCAGGTCCTCGAGGTCCTCGTCCGACCAGCTCGTGCCCGTGAGGTCGCTCAACCCGTCAAGGAGCTCGCGAACCGAGGCGAGGTACTCCCGCGGCCACTTGTGGGCGTCGATCCGGCTGATCGCCTCCGCCAGTCGCACCAGTGCGTTCTCGTCGTTGGGCACCGAGCCGTGACCGGCCCGGCCGGTGGCCACCAGCCGCAGCCAGAGGATCCCCTTCTCGGCGGTCTGGACGAGGTAGGCGCGGGTCTGGCCGCCCTCCTTGGTGGGGACGGTGACGGAGTAGCCTCCGACCTCGCTGACCGCCTCGGTGACCCCCTCGAACAGCTCCGGGTGGTGGTCGACGACGTAGTGGCTCCCCTTGACGCCTCCGGCCTCCTCGTCCGCGAAGAAGGCGAACACGACGTCGCGAGGGGGCTTGGTGCCCGTGCGGGCGAGGTCGCGGACGCAGGCCAGGATCATCGCGTCCATGTCCTTCATGTCCACGGCCCCGCGACCCCAGATGCAGCCGTCCTGCTCGAGGCCGGAGAACGGGTCCACCTGCCAGTCGGCGGCGTTCGCCGGCACGACGTCGAGGTGTCCGTGGATGCACAGGGCCGGACGGTCGCGGTCCTCCCCCTCGACCCTGACGACGACGCTGGTCCGACCCGGGTCGGACTCCACGACGGTGGGCTCGAGGCCCACCTCGCGCAGCTGGGCGACGACGTAGTCGGCCGCAGCGCGCTCCCCCGGCCCGCTGCCGTCACCGAAGTTCGTCGAGTCGATCCGGATCAGCTCCTGGCAGATCCGGACGACCTCGTCGGCGGGGGTGGTTGGGGCGGGCGTGGCGGAGGTCATGTTCCCCAGACTAGGCGCGCCCCCGTATGCCGTGTGGCTCGCCCGCTGGCGGGTTCCGTTGGGGGCTGGGCCGTTTGGGAGTTGAGCCACCCTGCGTGCTATCGTTCCGGGTCGCAGCAGGCGCTTCCCAGAGGGCCTGCGACACACCTTGTCCGGGTGGCGGAATGGCAGACGCGCTAGCTTGAGGTGCTAGTGCCCTTTATCGGGCGTGGGGGTTCAAGTCCCCCTCCGGACACCACGCGAAGAAGGACCCTCCAGGTTGGTCGGAGGGTCCTTCTCGTGTCCGTGTCGTTGCGCCCACGGTGAACCCCGGAATCCGACCGTGCCCACCACTCGTTGACACCACCGTGAGCACTGACCCGGCAGCCGAGCGGGCCGCCCTGGATGCCTATTCGGCCATAGTCACGTCCGTCGCGGCACACCTGACGCCGAAGGTCGCCGCGCTTCGGACCAGGTCGCGCCGCGGCGAGTCCACGGGGTCGGCGGTGGTCCTGACCGGTGAGTCGCACCTCGTCACCAATGCCCACGTCGTCGGCAGTGCGGACGGTGGCACCGCGGAGTTCGCCGACGGCACCGTCGCCCGTTTCGACGTCGTCGGCCGTGATCCGTTGTCCGACATCGCCGTCATCCGCGCCCACGGCCAGGTCCCGGCGCCGCCCGAATACGGCGACGCCAGCTCGCTGCTCGTCGGGTCGCTCGTGGTGGCCGTCGGCAACCCGCTGGGCCTCTCGGGCACGGTGACGGCCGGCGTCGTGAGCGCGCTCGGACGCAGCATGCCGGTTCGCACCAGGACGACGGCGCGCCTCATCGAGGACGTGATCCAGACGGACGCGGCGCTCAACCCGGGCAACTCCGGCGGCGCCCTGGCCGACAGCCGCGGTCGCGTCGTCGGGATCAACACGGCGGTCGCAGGGGTGGGCCTGGGGCTGGCGGTCCCCATCAACGCGACGACCCACCGGATCATCTACGCGCTGATGCACGACGGGCGGGTGCGGCGGGCGTACCTCGGTCTCGTGAGCACCCCGGCACGACTGACGCCGGCCCAGGCCGACCGGTACGGCCAACGCGGAGCGTTGCGGGTGGTCGAGGTCGTCGAGCGGAGCCCGGCCGCCCAAGGCGGCTTGCTGGCCGGCGACCTGGTGCTGGCGATCGACGGCGCCCCACTCGGTGACGCGCAGTCGCTGCAGAAGCGGCTGTTCTCCGAGGCGATCGGCCAGCGGATGGAGGTGACGGTCATCCGCAACGGAGCACTGGTCGACGCAGTGGTCCTGCCGAGCGAGCTGACGGACTGAAGCCGTCGGCTACCTGATTGAGCGTCCTGCTCCCGCTCATCGTGGTCCTACCCGTGACCAGGACTGGTTCCGCAAGGCTCAGCCGTGGGCCCGCGACGGTCATCCATCCTGGGCGGTCCAGGCACGGAAGGCCTCCACCGCGGTCGGCAACGTCATGAAGATGCGTGACTCCCCCACCTGTTCCACGAACCCCACGCGCTGGAGGTCGTCCCGCAGGTCCTGCTTGACCCGAGCCATCGCGAAGACGATGCCGCGCCGCTCCACCTCCTGCCGCAGTGACTCGAGGGTGTCGGCGGCCGTGAGGTCGACCCCGACGTTCGCCTCGGCGTTGAGCAGGAACCACTTCGCGGGCGTCGGTGACGAGTCGATGGCCCCGAGGGCGCGCTGGATGAAGTCCTCGGAGTTGGCGAAGAACAACGGTGAGTCGTACCGGTAGACCACCAGCCCCGGGACCTGCTCGGCCTGCGGGTAGTCGTCCACGTCGTGCATGCCCGCCAGCCCGTGGACGTACCCGAGGATGCCGTCGTGTGGTCGGGTGACCCGGTGGAGCAGGTCCAGCACCGACAGGGCCACGGCGATGAGGACGCCCTGGAGGGCACCCAGGGCGAGGACGGCCACGGTCGTGCCCAGCGCCAGGGCCAGCTCGGTGCGCCGGAAGGCGCCGATCCGCCTGAGCTCGGGGACGTCGATGAGCCGGAGGGCGGCATACACGACGACGGCGCCGAGGGCAGCACTGGGGAACGCCGCGAGCACGGGTCCGAGGAACAGGATCGAGACGACCACGGTGCCCAGCGCGACGAGCGAGTACAACTGGGTGCGGCTGCCCATGGCATCGCCGATGGCCGTCCGGCTCCCACTGCTGCTCACGGGGAAGCCGTGCACCGCACCGGACGCGAGGTTGGCCACGCCCAGTGCCAGCAGCTCCTGGTTGTTGTCCAGCACGCTGGTGTGCCTGGCCTCGAAGGCGCGCGCCGTGAGCACGTTGTCGGAGAAGGCGACGATGGCGATGCCCAGGGCTGCCGGGAGGAGCTCGCGCAGGTCCGAGGGCGAAACGCCCGCGAACTGCAGCGGCGGGAGCTCGCGCGGGATGGGCCCCACGACCGTCACGCCGCGGCGCTGCAGGTCCAGCAGGGCGACTGCGGCCGCCGCGAGCAGCATGCCCAGGAGCGGCACGGGCGCCCGGGGGTAGAACCTGCTGGCGACGAGCAGGAAGGTCAGGACGGTCATGCCGACGACCACCGTGGCCGGCTCAAGCTCCCCCAGGTGCCGTGCCACGAAGACGACATCGTCCACAGACGTCTCGCCCTCGACGGACAGGCCGGTGAGCTTCCCGAGCTGGCTCACCACCATGAGGAGCGCCACGCCACTCATGTAGCCCACCAGGACCGGTCGGGACAGCAGCTCCGCGAGGAAGCCGAGCCTGACGAGCCACCCGACCAGGCACACCAGACCGACCACTCCCGCGAGGACCGCGGCCAGCGTCGCGTGGCGCTCGGGCTGCGTCGACGCGATGCCCCCCAGTGCGGTGGCCGTCATGAGGGCGGTGGTGGACTCCGGCCCCACCGACAGCTGCGGCGAGGACCCGAGGACGGAGTAGACGAGCAGCGCGCCGACGCAGGCCCAGAGGCCGACGACGGCCGGGAGCCTCGCCACCTCGGCATACGCCATGACCTGCGGGACGAGGTAGGCCGTGACGGTGACCCCCGCGACCACGTCCCCGCGCAGCCAACCACGCTGGTAGCGGCGCAGCACGAACCAACCGGGAGCCAGCCGCTCCCAGCGACCCTGGACGCCTGCGCGCGGCCGGGGCGTCACCTGCGGCGCGACCTCACCCCCCCAGCGTCCTCCCGATGCCGGCGTTCGTCGCGGGGTCCTTGGTCCCGTCCGCGGGTCGTCCTCCTGAGCGAGGGGTCACCCGTTCGGGCCAAACCCGACCCGAGGTCGGACGACCCCCGGCGCGTCTCCCGGCGGCTGTCCACCATGCGGACCTACCTTCGACTCGTGAGCACAGCCACGGCATACCACCACACCACCAGCCACCACCCCCGCGTCCTGCGCGGGGCGCGTGGCTGGATCTGGGTGTGCCAGTGCGGCGGCGCCTCGTGCCGGACCCCCGCGCAGCCTCCGCTGCCGTGGCGCATGGCCCTGATCGGCGCGCTGCTGCACTCGGGAACCATCGCCCCCTGACACCCCCTGCCCCGCCCGCGACCCACCGGACCGCGGGCGCCGCGGCGTGAGGCGCTTCGGCTACAGCCAGGTGTGCACGCGGACGGTCGTCCCCGTCTCCGAGGACCGCAACTGCACGAGGTCGCACAGCTGGTTGACCATCCACAGGCCGCGGCCGTCGGACTCCTCCATGTCCGGTGCGAAGCGCCCGGTGAGCGGGTCGGTGACGACGCCTTCGTCGACCACCTCGCAGACCAGCGCGTCGGTGGTGCGCCACAGCCGCAGCGTGCCACCCCCGCCGCCGTGCACGAGGGTGTTGACCCCCAGCTCGTGCAGGGCCAGCCCGAGGTCGACGGCGCGGCTCTCGTCGACGCCGCACACGCGGGCGACGTGGAGGGCGAGGTCGCGGACCGACCGGAGCGAGGCGCTGGTGATCGTCCGAACGACGTGGGACCCGGGCGGCTCGGACAGGAGCGCGGCGAAGGCGTGACCCGCGCCCTCGTCGACGAAGGCCGGGTTCGCCTCCGACGACCCGTGGTCGTCCGCGACCCACGGGTGGGTGCGGATGGACTCCTCGATGACGGCCGCCGGCAGCGCGCCGACCTCGTACGGGCAGCGAAGCCAGAAGGGCGTGTCGGCCGGTACCGCCGCGTTGAGCAGCGACTCGTGGAGCTGGCACTCCTCCACCTCGGCGTCGCGGCGGCCGGCCCACAGCGGTTCCCCGACGCCGCGGGCTGGGCGACCAGCGGCGGCGTTCAGGAACTCGGCCCACGCGGCGATGATGCGTGCGGGGTTCGACCCCACCGCCTCCATGTCCGCCAGGACGACCGCGTCCGCGTCGGGACCCAGCGCCTGCGCGACCCGGGCCAGCCGGGCCTTCGGCACGGCCACCATGACCGGCTGGCCACTGTCCAGGCCGTCGCGGACGAACTGGACCGTCCGCTCGACGAAGTCGTCGACGTCCGACCACAACATGACGTCGTGGCGGTAGTGCTCGGGGGCGCGCTCGACCGACCTCGTGGAAGGGCTGGTGGTGGTCATCGCACACGGTCTCCGGAAACACCCAGCCGGGGTACAGCCGCCCCGGACGCCAGCAACGTTACGCCCGGGCACCGCGCTTCGGGCCAAAATCTCCTGCTTCGAGGCAGATTCCTCGAAACGGGTGGTTGGCAGGTGGCACCAAGTCCGACATTGTTCGAGGACCACTGAACCCTGGAGGCATTGATGAAGGTCGGCATCCCGCGCGAGGTCAAGAACCACGAGTACCGGGTGGCCATCACCCCGTCCGGCGTTCACGAGCTCGTCGTCCACGGCCACGAGGTGTTCGTCGAGAAGGACGCCGGAGTCGGCTCCTCGATCCTCGACGAGGACTACACGGCGGCCGGCGCCACCATCCTGGACACCGCCGACGACGTCTGGGGCACCGGCGACCTCATCCTCAAGGTGAAGGAGCCCATCGAGCCGGAGTACCACCGCATGCGCGAGGGCCAGACGCTCTTCACCTACCTGCACCTGGCGGCCGACAAGCCGCTCACCGAGGAGCTCGTGAAGCGCAAGGTCACGGGCATCGCCTACGAGACGGTCGAGCTGCCCGACCGTTCCCTGCCCCTGCTGGCCCCGATGTCCGAGGTCGCCGGCCGGCTCGCGCCCCAGGTCGGCGCCCAGACGCTGATGCGCGCGCAGGGCGGTCGCGGCGTGCTCATGGGCGGGGTGAGCGGGGTCTACGCCGCCAAGGTCGTCGTCATCGGGGCAGGCGTCTCCGGCATGAACGCAGCGGCGATCGCGCTGGGCATGCAGGCCGAGGTGCTCCTGCTCGACCGCGACATCGCCAAGCTGCGGCACGCGGACGCCATCTACCAGGGCCACTGCCAGACCGTTGCGTCCAACACCTACGAGATCGAGCGGGCGATCGAGGACGCCGACCTGGTCATCGGAGCAGTCCTCGTCCCGGGCGCCAAGGCCCCCAAGCTGGTGACGAACGAGCAGGTCTCGAGGATGCGGCCGGGCTCGGTGCTCGTCGACATCTCCATCGACCAGGGTGGCTGCTTCGAGGACTCGCGTCCCACGACCCATGCCGACCCGACGTACCAGGTCCACAACTCGGTCTTCTACTGCGTCGCGAACATGCCCGGCGCGGTGCCGCACACCAGCACCTATGCCCTGACCAACGTCACCCTGCCGTATGCCGTTGCCCTCGCCGACCAGGGCTGGCGTGGTGCCCTCGCCGGGTCGAAGCCGCTCAGCCTGGGGCTCAACACCCACGACGGCCACGTCACCTACGCGCCGGTCGCCGAGGCGCACGGGTTCGAGTCCGTCGACGTCGCGACGGTGCTCGCCGGCTGACGGCCGCCTTGGGACCGAACCCTGCCGCCGGACCCGAAGGTTCGGTCCCGGCCGACCGGATCGACGCGCTGCACTGTCAGCGCGCCCGGCTAGCGTGGGGTCGTGCTCCTCGCCGACGTCGTGGCCGCCTCCCGGGCGGCGACTGCAACCCGTTCCCGTCTCGCCAAGACCGCTGCTGTCGCCGGCGCCCTGCGGGCGGCGGGCCCGGAGCAGGCGGCGACGGTCGCGGCATACCTCTCGGGGGTGCTCCCGCAGCGCCGGGTCGGCGTGAGCTGGCGCGGGCTCACCTCGCTCCCCCACCCCGCCCCCTCCGCGACCGCCACGGTCGCCGAGGTCGACGACGCGCTGACGGCACTCGCGGCCGTGGGCGGCAGCGGATCCACCGCGGTCCGGCAGCAGGCGGTGGCAGACCTGTTCGCCCAGCTGACGGCTGACGAGCAGGACTACCTGCGCAACCTCATCACGGGTCAGGTGCGCCAGGGCGCCCTCGACGGGGTGATGCTCGCGGCCATCGCCTCGGCTGCCGAGGTGCCCGAGCCCGCCGTGCGGCGTGCCGTCATGCTCGCGGGGTATGCCGGGCCCGTCGCCGAGGCCGCGTTGCGCGGCGGCGAGCAGGCGCTCGCGCAGATCGGGCTCGAGGTCGGTCGCCCGCTCCGCCCGATGCTCGCGGCCTCCGCGCCGGACGTCACCAGCGCCTGGGAGCAGGTCGGCGGCGACGGCGGGGCCTACGTCGACGGCAAGCTCGACGGCATCCGGCTGCAGGCCCACCGCGACGGCACCGACGTGCGGCTGTTCACGCGCTCCCTCGACGACATCACCGACCGGCTGCCCGAGGTCGTCGAGGCGGTGCTGGCCCTGCCTGCCCGAGAGCTGGTCGTCGACGGCGAGGCGATCGCCCTCGACCCGTCCGGCCGGCCGCGTCCCTTCCAGGAGACCGCCTCCCGCACGATGAGCAGCAGCGGCGTCGACGCCCTGCGCGCCCAGGTGCCGGTGACTCCCTACTTCTTCGACCTGCTCCACCTCGACGGCGTCGACCTGCTCGACGCACCCACGTCCGAGCGCTTCGAACGGCTCGCCGCCCTCGTGCCCGAGAGCGCCCTGGTCCCGCGCGAGCGGGTGAGCTCCGCAGCGCAGGCCCAGGCCTTCTTCGACCGGCTCGTCGCCGACGGCCACGAGGGCGTGGTCGTCAAGGCACCCTCGAGCCCCTACGCGGCAGGCCGTCGCGGCGCCGGCTGGGTCAAGGTGAAGCCGCGGCACACGCTCGACCTGGTCGTGCTGGCGGTCGAGTGGGGCAGCGGCCGGCGGCGGGGCTGGCTGTCCAACATCCACCTCGGCGCCCGCGACCCCGAGTCGGGTGGTTTCGTGATGCTCGGCAAGACGTTCAAGGGCATGACAGACGAGATGCTCGCCTGGCAGACAGCGCGCTTCACCGAGCTGGCCACCGAGGGCACCGAGGGGTACGTCGTGCCGGTGCGCCCCGAGCAGGTTGTCGAGATCGCCTTCGATGGCATCCAGACCTCGTCGCGCTACCCCGGGGGCATGGCGCTGCGGTTCGCCCGGGTACTGCGCTACCGCGACGACAAGACCGCCGACGAAGCCGACACCATCGAGGCGGTCAGGGCACTGCACCCCTAGCGTGGTGGCATGTCCACCCCATCGACCACGGGCCTCGTGCCCGGTCTCGGAGGCCGCTGTGCTGCAGACTGACCACTTCATCCGTTTCGAACGGGTCGACGAGGTGACCCAGACCTCGCGCGGGCTCCTGGCCGACCTCCACGGTGAGCAGCTGCGCGTCGACGTCGTGCGGCCCGACGTGGTTCGGCTCAAGATCAGCCGGGGCGGGCGCTTCGACGAGGAGCCGACGTTCGCGGTCTGCGTCGACCCGCTGGCCGACGACGTCCCCTTCGAGGTCGAGCGGGACAGCGACCGGGTCCGTCTGGTCACGGCAGCCCTGACCGTCTCGGTCTGGCTCGACCCGTTCCGCCTCGACGTGCACCGGGCCGACGGCACCACGGTCCTCGAGACCGCTGCCGACGACCAGGGCCGCTACTGGGCCTATGCCACCCTCAATGACGGCTTCACCGTGCGTCGCGTGTGCCGCGGCGAGGACGGCTTCTTCGGCCTCGGCGAGAAGGGCGGACCGTCCAACCGCAAGGGCCGGGACTACACCCTGTGGAACACCGACGTGCTCAACCCCACGGCTTCCGGCGAGTTCACCCGCGGACGCGCGCCCGACGACCCGCGCAGCGACCACGAAGACCCTGAGTTCGACCCGTTCTACGTGTCGATCCCGTTCTTCTACCACCAGTCGTTCCTGGGCGGCGCGATGGCAGGGTCGTTCGTCGACAACGGCTACCGCGCGGAGTACGAGTTCTCGTCGGGGTCCGACTACCGCTTCACGTTCCTGGGCGGCCAGTACACCGAGTACGTCTTCGCCGGACCGCGGATGCCCGACATCCTGCGCGACTACACGTGGCTCACGGGCCGGATGATGCCACCGCCGATCTGGGCACTCGGCTACCACCAGTGCCGCTGGTTCAACTACTCCCAGGAAGCCGTCGAGGCCCTCGGCAGACGGCACCGCGAGGAGCGGGTGCCGTGCGATGCGCTCTGGCTCGACATCGACTACATGGACGGCTACCGCGTCTTCACGTGGGACGGCGAGCAGTTCCCCGACCCGAAGGCCATGCTCGGGCGTCTTCGCGAGCAGGGTCTGCGGGTCATCACCATCGTCGACCCTGGCGTCAAGCACGACCCCGGCTACCCCGTCTACGAGGACGGCCTCGAGCGAGGGGTCTTCTGCCTCACCGAGGGCGGTGACACCTACGTGGGCCAGGTGTGGCCCGGCAACACCGTCTTCCCCGACTTCGCGACCGCGGAGGCACGGGACTGGTGGGGCCAGCTCAACGCCGCCCACGTGCGCTACGGCCTGGCCGGCATCTGGAACGACATGAACGAGCCCGCGACTGGCGACATCTCGCCGCTGCGGATGCTCTTCGACCGAGGTCGCAGCTCGCACGAGCGCTACCACAACCAGTACGCCCTGCTCATGGCGATGGGCACCACGGCGGGGCTGCTGGAGGCCATGCCGAACCTGCGCACCTTCGTGCTCTCGCGGGCGGGCTTCGCCGGCATCCAGCGGGTCGCCGCCAACTGGATGGGAGACAACCTCGCCCGATGGGACCACCTGCGGTCCGCGATCACCATGGGATCGGGCTTCGGCGTCTCGGGCCAGCCCTTCGTCGGCGCAGACATCGGCGGCTTCGCCGGCGACTCGAACGCCGAGCTGTTCGTCCGCTGGATGCAGCTCGGCACGCTCACGCCGTTCTGCCGCAACCACTCCATGGCCGGCAACATCGACCAGTACGCCTGGGCGTTCGGCACCCACGTGCTCGACCTCGCCCGGGCCGCCATCGAACAGCGCTACCGGTTGATGCCCTACCTCTACTCCACGTTCCTCGAGTCCGGCCGGACCGGCGCCCCGGTCCAGCGGCCCTTGGTCTTCGACCACCAGGACGACCCGGTGGCCCGCGACGCCGACGACCAGTTCCTCCTCGGGCGCGACCTGCTCGTGGCGCCGGTGGTCGAGTCCGGCTGCACCGCACGGCAGGTCTACCTCCCGGAGGGTCACTGGTACGACCTGCACACCGAAGAGCTGCTGGCCGGCGGCGCGCACGTCATCGCCACGACCCCGATGGACCGCATTCCGCTCTACGCGCGCGCAGGCGCCGTGATCCCGATGTGGCCTGAGGCGCCACAGACGACCGACGGCTACCAGCCCGAGGTGGTCGAGCTCCACGTCTACGTCCCGGCCCAGGACGGCGAGATCGACTCGACCCTCGCCGAGGACGACGGCATCACGTTCGCAGCTCGCGACGGAGCGCGCTATCTCACCACCATCACGTTGTCGCGCAACGGTTCTCAGCTCGAGCTGTCGACGTCCGTGGAGGGCGACGGCTACCCGGAGTTCCGCCGCACGGCCTTCGAGCTCGTCTTCCACGGCACCACCCCGGCGCATGTCGAAGTCAGTGGTGAGCAGGTGCCGGTCGAGGCAGGCCGAGCGCGGGTCGCCAACACCGGCGCGCCGCTGCGCGTGGTGGCCGACCTCTAGGCTGGGCGGCGTGCTCGAGCAGATCACCGCGACCCGGTACGTCACTCCCCTCAAGGAAGGTGGCTCGCTGCCCGGCATCGTCGAGGCCGACGACCTCGGCACCTACGTCCTCAAGTTCCGCGGAGCCGGCCAGGGGCTGAAGGTCCTCGTGGCCGAGGTGGTGGTGGGCGAGCTGGCGCGCGTGCTCGGGCTCAACGTCCCCCGCATGGCCGTCGTCGACCTCCAGGCCCCCATCGCCAAGTACGAGGCGGACGAGGAGGTCCAGGACCTCCTCACGGCGTCCCTGGGCAGCAACCTCGGCATGGACTTCCTGCCCGGCTCGTTCGGCTACGACGGCTCGCGGCCCCCCGCACCGGAGACCGCGGCCGACATCGTGTGGCTCGACGCCCTCACCGCCAACGTCGACCGCACGTGGAGCAACCCCAACCTGCTCGTCTGGCACCGCGACCCGTGGCTCATCGACCACGGCGCCTCGCTGTACTTCCACCACTCCTGGCCGAGCCGTGGGCTCCACCCTGAACGGTTCGCCGCGCAGCCCTTCGACGCCAGCACGCACGTGCTGCGGGACGTCGCGGGAGACGTGCCTGCGAGCCACGAACGACTCGCACCGATGCTCACCGAGGACACCCTGCAGACCGTCGTGGGCCACATCCCCGACGACTGGCTGGAGCCGGCACCCGGGCTCGACTCCCCCGAGACCGTGCGGACCGCATACGTCGAGCACCTGCTGGCCCGGGTGGCACAGCCCCAGGCCTGGCTCCCGGAGATGGCGCGATGACCCGCCACGGCTACCAGTACGTCGTCCTGCGCTGCGTCCCCCGTGTCGAGCGCGAGGAGTTCCTCAACGTCGGCGTGGTGCTCTACTCGCAGGGCGCCGACTTCCTCGAGGCGGCCTATCGCGTCGACGAGGAGCGGCTGCGCGCGTTCGCACCCGACGCCGACGTCGCCGACGTCTCCGCCGCGCTCGAGACCGTGTGCCAGGTATGCCGTGGGGTCACCGGTGGGGGGTTGCCGACCCTCGGCGGGCTGGGACGCCGCTTCGGCTGGATCAGTGCGCCCCGGAGCACGGTCGTGCAGCCGGGTCCGGTGCACGGAGGCCTGACCGACGACCCGGCCGCCGAGTTGCGCACCCTGCTGGAGCGGCTGGTCAGCTGAGCTTGGGTCGCAGGGCCCAGGCGGCCACGGCTCCGGCCGCCGCCACATTGAGCGAGTCCACTCCCCCGCCCATGGGGATCGTGACCGTCAGGTCTGCTGCCGCGAGGGTGTGGTGTGACAACCCGTCCCCTTCGGTGCCGAGTACCAGGGCGAGCCGGTCAGGCGGTGACGCCGCGAGGTCGTCGAGCGACACCGCGTCGTCGGCCAGGGCCAGCGTGGCGACGGTGAAACCTGCGGCCTTGAGGTCGGCGATGCCCCCCGGCCACGGGTCGATGCGCGTCCACGGGACCTGGAACACCGTGCCCATGGAGACCCGGATCGACCTGCGGTACAACGGGTCGGCGCACCGCGGGGTGACCAGCACGGCGTCGATGCCCAGGGCCGCGGCCGACCGGAAGACAGCACCGACGTTGGTGTGGTCGACGATGTCCTCCAGCACCAGCACCCGGCGCGCGCCCGCGACGAGGTCGGCCACGGAGGGCAGGTCGGGTCGCTGCATCGCAGCCAGCGCACCCCGGTGCAGGTGGAACCCGGTCAGCTGCTCGATCACGGCGTGCTCCCCCACGAACACCGGCACGTCGTGCGCCTCGGCGTCCGCGACCACGTCCGCGAGGTCGGTCAGCCATCGCTCGGCCATGAGGTAGCTACGCGGCTCGTGACCCGCGGCGAGCGCACGACGGATGACTTTCTCGGACTCCGCGATGTAGAGCCCGCGTTCGGGCTCGGTGCGCCGGCGCAGCGCCACGTCGGTGAGGGCGACGAAGTCCGACAGCTCGGGGGCAGACGGGTCGGTGATGGCGATGGGCACGGCGARCAGGCTAGGACACTGACCGCTCAGAACACCAAGGCCCGCACGATGACGCTGATCCCGGCGACCACGCAGAAGGCGAGGACGGCTCGCCTCAGCCGCAGCGGGTCCAGGCGCGCGCGCAATGGCGCGGCCACGGCATACCCCGCAGCCATGAAGGGGATCCAGGCCAGTCCGGCCCACAGCTGGTCGAGAGTGAACTCGCCAGCCACCAGCAGCCCAGCAACCGCCATCGTCGCGCCCACGAGGAAGAACAGGGCCATCGTGGCGCGCAGTCGCTGCGGCCTCTCGTGCTGCAGGACGAGGGCGAGGAACGGACCACCGATCGAGGCCGCGGTCCCCGAGAACCCGGCGATCGCCCCGGCCCCCGCCGAGTTGCGAGGGGTCGGGCGCAGGTCCAGCGTGCTCAGGGACGCGGCCACCGTCAGCAGGATGAGCACCCCCACGACCACCGAGATCGCGCGAACCGACAACAGCGCCACGGCGGCCACCCCCAGTGGCATCACCAGGAGCCGCGCCGCCAGCGCCCACGACAGCGGTCGCCAGGCGATGTCCCTCGCACCGTGCACCAGCTGGACCACGGGCAGCGAGAAGCTCGTGACCAGCAGCGAACCCGGCATCAGGTCGGGGGCCGCGACGATGATGAAGGGTGCCGCGACCACGGCCATCCCGAAGCTGATCGACGACTGCACGAAGGCACCCGCCATCAGCGCGAACCCCAGCAGCAGGACGGTGGTCCAGTCCACTCAGCTGAACCAGACGATCTTGACGATCCCCACGAGACCCACCGCGATGATCACGCCGCGCAGCACCGCGGGCGGCAGCCGCCGCCCCACGCGGGAGCCGATGACCCCGCCGACCAGGGCGCCGATGCCGATGAGCAGCGCGACGAGCCAGTCGATCTCACCCCACGCGACCAGCATGAAGGTCAGCGCGGCCACGGCGTTGACGATGGTGGCCAGGACGTTCTTGTAGCCGTTGAGCCGCTGGATCGGCTCGCTCGACAGGGCACTCATGACGCCCATGAGGATGACACCCTGCGCCGCTCCGAAGTAGCCGCCGTAGATACCCGCCACCAGGACGCCCACCAACAGTGCCGCGGCGTGCCACGGGGCGGCCGGGATGCCGGCCTCGTGCCGCTGGGCGGCCCGGCGCTGCAGCCGCGGACCCAGGAGCACGAGCAGCAGCCCGATCGCGATGAGCACCGGCACGATTGCCTGGAACGCCTCAGGAGGCAGCACGAGCAGCAGCAGTGCGCCGATCACGCCGCCGACCAGCGACGCGGGTGCGAGGCGGGTCAGCGTCCGCCGGGCCCCTTCGAGCTCGGCGCGGTACCCGTGCACCGCGGTGACGCCGCCCGCGACGAGGCCCACGGTGTTGGACACGTTGGCGACGACCGGCGGGTAGCCCAGGAACAGCAGCGTCGGGAAGGTGATCAGGGTGCCGGAGCCGACGACCGTGTTGATCGTGCCGGCCGCCATCCCCGCGAGCAGGATCGCGACGGCTTCGAGAACGGACACCACGTCACCCTAGCCACGCCCGCCCCGCCCCCCGACGCGGGTATGCCGCCCGCTCGAGGTGAGCGGGCGGCATACCGGGTGGTGCGGGGTGGGTCAGGGACGCGGGGGCTGGGTGCCCTCGGTGCCTTCGGTGCCCTCGGCCGGCGGCGCGGCGGGCGGCTCCGAGGCCGGCGGGGCCGACGCAGGAGGCGCGGGCGGCTCGTAGGCCGGGACTGCGTCGGCCGGCGGGGCGATGGGAGGCGGGACCCGCTTTGCCGGTGCGGCGTGCTCGACCGCCTCCTGGCTGGCCCGGCCGGCCATGCCCCGGGCCTCGGCGAGGGCCTGCATCGGGTCCTCGAGCACGGTCTCGTCGAAGGCGTCCTGGAGCTGGCCGGGGTCGACCCACGCCTCGTCGTCGTCGCCGTCGGGGCCGTTGCCCTTGTCGGTGGCACCGAGGGCGCCGCCGATGCCGCGGAGGGCGTCGGTCAGCTCGCTGGGAATGATCCACATCTTGTTGGAGTCACCCCGGGCGATCTGCGGCAGCACCTGGAGGTACTGGTAGGCCAGCAGCTTCTGGGTGGGCTTGCCGCGGTGGATGGCGTCGAACACCTGCTGGATCGCGCGGGCCTGGCCCTGCGCCTCGAGGATCCTCGCCTGCGCCGAACCCTCGGCGCGCAGGATCTGGCTCTGCTTCTCGCCCTCGGCGGTCAGGATCGCGGACTGCTTGGTGCCCTCGGCATAGAGGATCTGGGCGCGCCGCTCGCGCTCGGCCTTCATCTGCTTCTCCATCGACTCCTGGACGGAGTGCGGCGGGTCGATCGCCTTGAGCTCGACGCGGTTGACGCGGATGCCCCACTTGCCGGTCGCCTCGTCGAGGACACCTCGCAGCTGGGCGTTGATCTGGTCGCGGCTGGTCAGCGTCTGCTCGAGGTCGAGCGAGCCGATGACGTTGCGCAGCGTGGTCACCGTGAGCTGCTCGATGCCCTGGATGAAGTTGGCGATCTCGTAGACGGCCGACTTGGCGTCGATCACCGAGTAGTAGATGACCGTGTCGATGTTGACGACGAGGTTGTCGCTGGTGATGACGGGCTGCGGCGGGAACGACACCACCTGCTCGCGCAGGTCGATGTTGGCACGCACCTTGTCGACGAACGGGACGAGGAAGTGGATGCCACCCTCGAGCGTGCGTGAGTACCGGCCGAGCCGTTCGATGATCAGCGCTGTCTGCTGGGGCACGATGCGCACCGTGCGAAAGAGCACGATGAGCGCAAAGGCCACCAGGATCAGCAGGACGACTGCACCTGCACCAATGTCCACGACTACTCCGTTTCCCGACCCGCCGTGTCGCCAGAGACGATCACGGTGGCCCCCTCGATGGATACGACCCGGACTTCCTGTCCGGGCTCACACTGCGCGGCACCGGCCCCGGTGCGCGCCGACCACGTCTCACCGGCCAGCTTGATGCGGCCGTCGTTCTCGGTCACCGTCTGGAGCACCCGCGCCGACCGTCCCACGAGGCTGGGCGCCCCGATGGTGTGGCTGACGTCGGCCACCATGAAGTGGCGCTTGACCAGCGGCCGCACGAGCAGCAACAGCAGCCCCGCGACGACCACGGCCACGACGACCTGCACGGGCACGCTCGCCCCCAGCGCGGACGCGACGGCAGCGGCCAGGGCGCCGCCGGCGACCATCAGGAAGACGAAGTCCACGGTGGCCACCTCGACGGCCAACAGGATCAACGCGACCCCCAACCAGGCCAGCCACGGGTTGTCCCCGAACCAGTCCACCTCGCCATCCCCTCTCGTCGGTCAGGTAACTCTAGGACGACGGGATGACCGGCAACGTTCCCGGCTCGCGCCTGGCCCGCGCTGTCCACCGGTCGCCTCGTTGCTCGAGCTCCAGGGGCATGCCGAAGGTCGCGGAGAGGTTCTCCTCGGTGAGCGTGATCTCGAGCGGGCCCTGGGCCACGACCCGGCCCTCGCGCAGGAGCAGGACGTCGGTGAACGACGGCGGGATCTCCTCGACGTGGTGCGTGACGAGCACCAGCGCCGGGGCGTCGACGTCGGCCGCGAGCTCGCCGAGCCGCCGGACGAGGTCCTCTCGCCCCCCGAGGTCGAGACCGGCTGCGGGCTCGTCGAGCAACATGAGCTCGGGGTCGGTCATCAGCGCACGGGCGATCTGGACGCGCTTGCGCTCGCCCTCGGAGAGGGTGCCGTACGTGCGGTCGGCGAGGTGGTCGGCGCCGAGCGCCTTGAGCAGCTCGGCAGCCCGCGCGTGGTCGAACGTCTCATAGCTCTCGCGCCAGCGGCCCACCACGCCGTACGACGCCGTGACCACCACGTTGTGCACGACCTCGTCGCCCGGGATGCGCTCAGCGAGCGACGCCGACGCGAGGCCGATGCGCGGCCGCAGCTCGAACACGTCGACGGCACCCAGGACCTCGCTGAGCACGCCGGCGACCCCACTGGTGGGGTGCATCCGTCCCGAGGCGAGCTGGAGCAGGGTGGTCTTGCCTGCGCCGTTGGGTCCGAGCACCACCCAGCGTTGGCCCTCCTCGACCTCCCAGGTGATGTCATCGAGGAGCGTGTTGGCCCCGCGGACCACGCTCACCCCCGCGAACTCCAGGACGTCACTCATGGCACCGGACCCTATCGGCTTAGCATGAACGGATGGCCGAACTGCCTGCGTCCGTGCGCCTTTCGCTCTGGGTCACCAGGGCGTGGGCCACTGGAGCGTCCCTGGAGAAGGCCGTCCGGCTGGCGATGCCCGACATCGACCACGTCGCCGGTGAGCTGGGCCAGCTGGGCCTGTGGCGCGACCTCGGCGAGCAGGCCGTGCTCGTGGCCCTCCCGTCCCCCGGCGACCTGAGCCGTATGCCGGGTGCGTCGCCCGAGGCGCACGCCGCGGCTGCCGCTGCTGGAGAGTGCGTGTACGTGCCGGGACTGGGGGGCCTGCTCGTGCCGACCGTGTCCTGGTTCGGGTCAGGCGACAGCGACAGGGTGGGACCGGACGTGGGCACCCGGGTGGACTGGACGGCGTACCCGGCGGACCCGGTGCCCCGGCACCGGGTGGAGGCACTCGACGGCAGCCAGCTCGAACGGCACCTGCGCGACCAGCTCCGAGCGGCCACGGCGCAGCTCGACGCCCTCGGGGGCCAGCCGTTCGGGGCCGCGGCGGCTCGAGACCTCGCCGATGCCGCGCTGGGCGGGACGTGGGGCCTGCCCGACGGGCTGCCCGGGCGAGCCACGAGGGTGATCACCATGGCGGGCACCGTCGCACGGGTGGTCGACGTCGCCCTGGAGGCCGGTGACGGTGCGCTGACGGCCCTGGAGTCCGCCCGGCGCCAGACGATCCTGCGCCGCCTGCAGCGCGATGCCGACCACGCCCTGGCCGACGCGACGAATGCCGCCTGTGCCGTGCTGGCCGGCTGGCGACCGGCCTAGCCGCGGCCCCTTCGCCCGGTGCGGGTCAGGACATCTTCGTGAGCAGGCGGCGGCGCAGGACGTCCAGGTAGACCTGGTTCGTCTGCTCGCCGATCGAGGACCACGAGAAGGCGTCGACGGCGCGCTTGCGGCCCGCCAGCCCCATGCGGTCCGCCCGAGCCGTGTCGCTGACGGCGTCCGTGAGCGCCGCCGCGAGGTCCGCGACGAACCGGTCCGGGTCGAGAGGGATGCCGCTGCCGTCCTGCTTCTGGTCGATGGGCACGAGCCAGCCGGTCTCTCCGTGGACGACCACCTCGGGGATGCCGCCCGTGGCGGTGGCGACGACGGGGAGCTCGCAGGCCATCGCCTCGAGGTTGACGATGCCCAGGGGTTCGTAGATCGACGGGCACGCGAAGACCGTGGCGGCCGACAGCAGCGCGATGACCTCACCCCGAGGCAGCATCTCCGGGATCCAGACGACGCCTTCGCGGGTGGCCCGCAGGTCCTGCATGAGGCCCTCGACCTCGGCCATGATCTCGGGGGTGTCAGGGGAGCCGGCGCACAGCACGAGCTGGACGTCGGGCGGCAGCTGCGCCGCGGCGCGCAGGAGGTACGGCAGACCCTTCTGGCGCGTGATCCGGCCGACGAAGATGACCGACTTGCCGTCCGGGTCGACGCCGTGGCGACGGACCGTGTCGGGGTCGCGGTGACGCTGCCACAGCTGGGAGTCGATGCCGTTGTGCACCACCTTGACCCGCTCGGGGTCGATGTCGGGATAGCTGCGCAGGACGTCCTGGCGCATCCCCTCGCTGACGGCCACGACGGCATCGGCGCCCTCGTAGGCGGTGCGCTCCATGAAGGACGACAGCGCGTAGCCACCGCCGAGCTGCTCGGCCTTCCAGGGCCGCATCGGCTCGAGGCTGTGTGCCGTGACCACGTGCGGCATCCCGCCAAGCAAGGAGGCGACGTGCCCGCCGAAGTTGGCGTACCACGTGTGGGAGTGGACCAGGTCCGCGCCGACGCAGTCCCCCGCCATGGACAGGTCGACGCCCATCGTCCTCACGGCCGCGTTCGCGCCACCGAGGTCCGGCAGGTCGGCATACCCGCTCGTGCCCTCCTCGGCCAGGGGCTCACCGAACGCGCGCACCCGGGCGTCGATGTCGCCACGCGACCTCAGGGCACGCACCAGCTCGGCGACGTGCACCCCCGCGCCGCCATAGATGTTGGGCGGGTACTCCTTGGTCAGGATGTCGACTCTCACGCTCGCGAGATTAGTCCCGGACTGGGGTCGCCGCGAGGGCGCGCATTGCCTAGGGTCGGACCATGCCGTACCGACGCGGGGTTCCCAAGGTCCTGGCCATCGTCCTCGCCGGGGGTGAGGGCAAGCGACTGATGCCCCTCACCGCCGACCGGGCCAAACCAGCGGTGCCGTTCGGGGGCATCTACCGGCTCATCGACTTCGCGCTGAGCAACGTCGTCAACAGCGGCTACCTCAAGATCGTCGTGCTGACGCAGTACAAGTCGCACAGCCTGGACCGCCACGTCACCAAGACGTGGCGCATGTCCACGATGCTCGGCAACTACGTCGCCCCGGTGCCCGCCCAGCAGCGGGTCGACAAGAACTGGTACCTCGGCTCGGCCAACGCGATCTTCCAGAGCCTCAACCTCATCACCGACGAGAAGCCCGACATCGTCGTGGTCGTCGGGGCCGACCACGTGTACCGGATGGACTTCTCGCAGATGGTCGCCCAGCACGTCGAGACCGGTGCCGGCGTCACGGTGGCTGCCATCCGCCAGCCCATCTCGCTCGCCGACCAGTTCGGCGTCATCGAGGTCGACGACGGCGACCGGCGCAAGATCGCGGCGTTCAAGGAGAAGCCCAAGGACGCCAAGGGACTGCCGGACTCTCCCGACGAGGTGCTGGCGTCGATGGGCAACTACGTCTTCGACGCCGACGTCCTCGTCGATGCGGTCACCCGCGACAACGACCGCGAGGGCAGCAAGCACGACATGGGCGGCGACATCGTCCCGGACTTCGTCGACAAGGGCGAGGGTTACGTCTACGACTTCAAGGACAACGTGATCCCTGGCGCCACCGAGCGCGACCAGGCCTACTGGCGCGACGTCGGGTCGATGGACTCCTACTGGGAGGCCCACATGGACCTCGTCTCGATCCACCCGGTCTTCAACCTCTACAACTACGACTGGCCGATCTACACCGACTACGGCCCGCTCGCCCCGGCAAAGCTGGTCCAGGGCGCGGGCGGCAAGTTCGGCGAGGCGCACAACTCGGCGGTCTCCCCCGGTGTGGTCATTTCCGGCGCCACCGTGACCAACTCGGTGCTGTCGCCGCGCTGCCACATCCACAGCGGCACCACGATCGACGACAGCGTCCTGCTCGACGGCGTCGAGGTCGGCCGAGGCTGCGTCATCAAGCGGGCCATCATCGACAAGGGCGTCATCGTGCCCGAGGACACCACCATCGGCGTCGATCCCGTCAAGGACAAGGAGCGCGGCTTCATGGTCACCGAGTCCGGGCTCACGGTGATCGCCAAGTTCCAGGAAGTCACCGCGTGACGGCAGTCGACCGCCCGATCCGGATCGGCGTCCAGCTCCAGCCCCAGCACGCGGAGTACTCGGCGATCCGTCGCGCCGCCGCGGAGGCCGAGGAGATCGGGGTCGACGTGGTGTTCAACTGGGACCACTTCTTCCCCCTGTACGGTGCCCCGGACGGGGCTCACTTCGAGTGCTGGACGATGCTGGGCGCCTGGGCCGAGGCGACCTCGCGCGTCGAGATCGGCGCGCTCGTCACGTGCAACAGCTATCGCAACCCGCAGCTGCTCGCCGACATGGCCCGCACCGTCGACCACATCAGCGACGGGCGACTGATCCTGGGGATCGGGTCCGGCTGGTTCGAGCACGACTACGACGAGTACGGCTACGAGTTCGGCACCGCTGGGGGCCGCCTCAACAACCTGGCCCATGACCTGCCCCTCATCAAGTCGCGGTGGGAAAAGCTGAATCCCCCACCGACGCGCGCCATCCCGGTGCTGATCGGCGGCGGAGGGGAGCGCAAGACGCTCAAGATCGTCGCGGAGCACGCAGACATCTGGCACGGCTTCGGCAGGGCCGAGACCATCGCGCACAAGCACGCGGTCCTCGACGAGTGGTGCGCGAAGGTCGGGCGCGACCCCGCCTCGATCGAGCGCTCGGCAGGGGTGTCCCCCAAACCCGGTCGCCTCCCCGAGGACGTCAAGGACTACGCCGCCGGCGCCCAGTCCCTGTATGACGTGGGCACCCGCCTGTTCACCGTGGGCATCGGTGGGCCCAGCTACGACCTGGGCCCTATCCGCGACCTCGTCGCCTGGCGAGACGCCCACCAGGGCTGAGCGCGGGGTCCGCTCGCTCGGCGGCGTCGTCGCTCGCGACGTTTTACTGAACCGCGGCTCGGGCCTCCGTTCCTGCTGCCCAGGCGCTGGGCGTGGCGACCGTGGTCGCCATCGCCAGCGCGGCCACTCCCCCTGTGAGCACGTGGATGAGCTTCTTTCGTGTCATGGTGTCCCTCCCCTGATGCGTCCCGACCCTGCGTCAGGGCGCCGACGCGCGAGCGCCAAGCGAACACCATAGGAACCAGCCAATACCTAGGCGAGTGACTGTTTGTGACTGGCTAGATCTATACACAGTCTTTACTCGCCAGCGAGCCCGGACGTGCCCCCGTGGGCGGCGCCGTCTCGCTTGGCGGTCTGTTGGTCGGATGGCGAGACTGGCGCGGGTCGGGCCGGTGGCGCCGATATCGTGACGCCGTGCCCGAACTGAGCGTCACCGACCCGCGCACGCTGCTGGTCACGATCAGCGGCGAGGACCGACCGGGTGTGACCAGCGCCTTCTTCGACGCCATCGCCGACGTCGGCGCCGAGG
Organism: Pedococcus sp. P2_E4; assembly: GCF_056403935.1. NCBI lineage: Bacteria > Bacillati > Actinomycetota > Actinomycetes > Micrococcales > Intrasporangiaceae > Pedococcus > Pedococcus sp. P2_E4. The sequence goes on from NZ_JBFUEO010000003.1 coordinate 92,911, forward strand.
TGCTCGACCTCGAGCAGGTCGTCGTGCGCGGCCAGCTCACCCTGGCGATGCTGCTCGCCCCGGGCGATGCGGACGAGCGCCTGCGCGAGGTCGTCTCGACCGTCGGCAAGGGTCTCGACCTCAAGGTGAAGGTCAAGGGCGGCACGGGCGACAGCCGCCGCCGACGTGGCGGCCGGGCCGCCGTCGTCGTGCTGGGCTCCCCCTTGCGCGCCAGCGGCGTCGCGGCGATCACCGCGCGGATCGCCGCTCACGGCGCCAACATCGACCGCATCCGCAGGCTCTCCCGCTACCCCGTGACGACGGTCGAGTTCGACCTCTCGGGCGCAGACCTCGAGCGGCTGCGGCGCGAGATGGCCATCGAGTCCAGCATCCACGGCCTCGACATCTCTGTAGCCGCCGGTGGGCTGGCTCGGCGTGGCCGACGGCTGGTCGTCATGGACGTCGACTCCACGCTCATCCAGGACGAGGTGATCGAGCTGCTGGCGCGGCACGCGGGGCGTGAGGCCGAGGTCGCCGCGGTCACCGAGGCGGCGATGCGCGGTGAGCTCGACTTCACCGAGAGCCTGCGACACCGGGTGGCCGCCCTCGAGGGACTGCCCGTATCGGTGCTCGACGAGGTCCGGGCCGCCGTGCAGTTCACGCCGGGCGCCCGCACGCTGGTCCGCACCCTGAAGCGGCTCGGCTTCACCGTGGCCGTCGTCTCCGGCGGGTTCATCGAGATCGTCCAGGAGCTCGCCCGAGAGCTCGACATCGACCACGCGCACGCCAACCGGCTCGAGGTGCGCGACGGCATACTCACCGGGCGGCTGGTCGGGGACGTCGTGGACCGGGCGGGCAAGGCGGACGCGCTGCGCAGGTTCGCGGCCGAGGCAGGGCTGCCGCTGTCGCGGACGGTCGCCATCGGCGACGGCGCCAACGACCTCGACATGCTCGAGGCCGCAGGGCTCGGTGTCGCCTTCAACGCCAAGCCGGTCGTGCGCGAGCAGGCCGACACCGCGGTCAACGTCCCCTACCTCGACGCCGTCCTCTACCTGCTCGGCATCACCCGTGAGGAGATCGAGGAGGCCGACGAGCTCGACGGCACGCCGACCCCCGCTCCGCCGATCCCCGCGTCCTGACTCCTAGGCTGTACAGATGGCACCCTCCCCGCGTCGCAGGACGCCCACCCTGCTCATCATCGGCGGGGCAGAGGACCGAGTCGGCAAGGCCACGGTCCTGCGCCGGTTCGTCAGGTTGGCGGGCGGCAAGCGATCGCGGATCGTCCTGATCCCTACGGCGTCGTCCTTCCAGGACGAGGTGGTGGCGGCTTACACGGACGTGTTCACCCGGCTCGGCGCGCCCGAGCCCGAGGTGGTCAACCCGCAGAACCGGCTCGACGCCCACGACGACCAGTCGGTGGCCCTGCTCGACGGTGCGACCGGCATCTTCATGAGCGGTGGCAGCCAGCTCAAGCTCAGCCAGCGCTTCCCGGGCACCCCGCTCGGCGACGCCCTGCACCGGGCCCATGCCCGCGGAGCCGTCATCGGCGGCACGTCCGCGGGTGCGTCGATCATGAGCCAGTTCATGATCTCGATGGGCGACGAGGGCATCACCCCACGCCAGCGGAACAGCCAGCTGAGTGCCGGCCTGGGGCTGCTCGAGGGCGTCATCATCGACCAGCACTTCGCTCAGCGGTCGCGCTACGGGCGACTCATGTCGATGGTGGCGGCGTCCCCCAACCTGCTCGGCATCGGCATCGACGAGGACACCGCGATCGAGGTGCGCGACAGCCGCGTGTTCACCGTCCACGGATCTGGTGCCGTCTTCGTCCTCGACTGCCGATCCGCAGCGTCCGACGCACCCGACGCGCGGCGAGGTGCCCCGCTCATGGTGTCCGGAGCGGTCGTGCATTCGCTGCCCGCAGGCGCTACGTTCGATCTCTCCGAGGTACGACTCGTCGACTTCGTCGAGAAGCACCCGGACGTGGCTGTGGCCCTCGCCACCGCCAAGGCCTGACCCGACACCGACGACCGGCACGAAGGCACCACCGGCCCCCCGGGCCCCCGGTCGGCAGGTCCACACCCCCGCACGGCCCACCGCGAGGAGATCCGCATGGCAGAGCGCCCCACCCCGACCGGACCCGCAGCCCCGGAGCTGCGCATCGTCGAGTCGAGGATCTACCGCGGTGGCAACATCTGGTCCTACAACCCCGCGATCCACCTCGTCGTGGACCTCGGGGTCCTCGAGGGCTATCCCACGGACACCCTCGACGGCTTCACGGACCAGCTCGTCGAGCTGCTGCCCGGGCTCGCCAACCACACCTGCTCACGGGGCGTGAAGGGCGGCTTCGTCGAGCGGATGCACGAGGGCACCTGGCTGGGCCACGTCTCGGAGCACGTGGCCCTCCAGCTGCAGCAGGAGGCCGGCCACGACCTGCGGCGGGGCAAGACCCGTGCGGTCAAGGGTCAGCCCGGCCGCTACAACGTCATCTACGACTACAACGACGAGACCGTGGGTATGGCGGCGGGCACCCTGGCGGTCCGGCTCGTCAACCACCTCGTCCGGGCCGAGGAGGGCTTCGACTTCGCCGAGGAGCTCGACCTGTTCCTGCGTCGGGCCCAGCGGGCCGCCTTCGGCCCGTCGACGGCGGCCATCCTCGAGGAGGCCGTCTCGCGCGACATCCCCTACATCCGCCTCAACGGCGCCTCGCTCGTCCAGCTCGGCCAGGGCGTCCACGCCCAGCGCATCCGGGCCACGATGACGTCCAAGACCGGCGCCCTGGCGGTCGACATCGCCAGCGACAAGGACATGACGACCCGGCTGCTCGGCTCGGCCGGCCTCCCGGTCCCCAAGCAGGAGACCGTGCGCAACGCCGACGGCGCCGCGGCCGCTGCGAGGCGGATCGGCTTCCCTGTCGTGGTCAAGCCGCTCGACGGCAACCACGGTCGCGGCGTCTGCCTCGACCTGCAGTCCGACGACGACGTGCGCGCCGCGTTCCACATCGCGGAGGGTGAGTCGCGCCGCGGCTACGTCATCGTCGAGTCGTTCGTGACCGGGCGCGACTACCGCTGCCTGATCGTCGGCGGCAAGATGCAGGCCATCGCCGAGCGCGTCCCGGCCCACGTGGTCGGCGACGGCACCCACACGGTGGCCGAGCTGGTGGACATCACGAACTCCGACCCGCGCCGTGGTGTCGGCCACGAGAAGGTCCTCACCCGCATCAAGGTCGACGACACCGCCATCGGGCTGGTCCGCGACCAGGGTTACGAGATGGACCAGGTTCCTCCGCAGGACCAGATGGTCAAGCTCGCGCTCACGGGCAACATGTCGACGGGCGGGATCTCGGTCGACCGCACGTTCGACGCGCACCCGGACAACATCGAGATCGCCGAGGAGGCCGCCCGGATGATCGGGCTCGACGTCGCCGGCATCGACTTCATCTGCCCGGACATTGCCTCGCCCGTCCGTGAGACCGGCGGCGCGATCTGCGAGGTCAACGCCGCCCCCGGGTTCCGCATGCACACGCATCCCACGGTCGGCGAGCCCCAGTACATCGCCAAGCCGGTCGTCGACCTGCTGTACCCGCCGGGCTCGCCGTCACGCGTGCCGATCGTCGCGGTCACGGGCACCAACGGCAAGACGACGACGTCGCGCATGATCGCCCACATCTTCAAGGGGATCGGCCGCAAGGTCGGCATGACCTCAACCGACGGCATCGTCATCGACGAGCGGCTCGTCTACAAGGCCGACGCCTCCGGCCCGCGCTCAGCGCGGATGGTCCTGCAGAACCCGCGCGTCGACTTCGCGGTGATGGAGGTCGCCCGTGGCGGCATCCTGCGCGAGGGCCTGGGCTACGACCGCAACGACGTCGCCGTCGTCACCAACGTCGCCCCGGACCACCTCGGCATGAAGGGCATCGACACCCTCGAACAGCTCGCCGACGTCAAGGCTGTCGTCGTGGAAGCCGTGCCCCGCAACGGTTTTGCGGTCCTCAACGCCGACGACGACCTCGTCCGCAAGATGCGGCGACGGTGCTCCGGCGGCATCGTCTGGTTCTCCCTGCAGCCGCCCGGCTCGCGCGTCCGCGAGTTCGTCGAGGACCACTGCCGTCGTGGCGGTCGCGCCGTGGTCCTCGAGCCGACCGACCGCGGCGACATGATCGTCATCAAGCACGGCCGCCGCTCGATGCAGCTCGCGTGGACCCACCTGCTGCCCTCGACCTTCGGCGGCACCGCGAAGTTCAACGTGGCCAACGCCATGGCAGCAGCCGGCGCGGCCTTCGCCTCCGGGGCCGGCCTGCACGAGATCCGCCAGGGCCTGCGCACCTTCACGACCAGCTACTACCTCTCCCCCGGACGCATGAACCTCGTCAACGTGCACAACGTCGACGTCTTCGTCGACTACTGCCACAACGCCCCCGGCATGCGGGTGCTCGGCGAGTTCGTCGACGGCTACGCCGCCCAGAAGGCCGGCCAGTCCGAGCTCGGCAAGATCTCGCGCATCGGCATGATCGCGACGGCGGGCGACCGGCGCGACGACGACATGCGCGAGCTCGGGGCCATCGCAGCCCGTCACTTCGACGTCGTCGTGGTCCGCGAGGACCAGCGGCTGCGCGGCCGACCGGCCGGTGAGACCGCGGCCCTCGTCGTCGAGGGCGCGCAGGGCGAGATCGGCAAGGAGGGCGTCCGCTGCCGTCAGATCGAGCTCGTGCTCGACGAGGTCGACGCGGTCCGTCACTGCATGGCGCGGGCCAACCCGGGTGACGTCGTCGTGCTCTGCGTCGACAACCACGCCCAGGTGCTCGCCGAGCTCGAGCAGATGACCCACTCGGCCCAGGCCGGGTCACACAGCGGCGAGGGCCTCGGCGACCCCGACCTCGACCCGACCGAGCTGCAGTCGGAGGCCCAGGTGTCCGGCGACGAGGCGGCCGCCGAAGTGGCCGAGGTCGTCGAGGCGCCCGCGGAGGAGCCCACCCCCGCCTGACGGGGCGACTCAGCGCTCGCGCAGCTCCGCGGCATACGCGTGCAGCGCACGGCGGTAGGACTGGGAGTCCTCGTCACCGGAGTGGTGCAGCAGCGCGTCGACCAGGTCGGCGACGGCCTCGCCGGCCCGGCCGCTGTCGACCGCGGCGAGGGCGCGGAACGCGGCCACGGCCGCGCTGCCCGGACGTTCGGTGGCCAGGTCGGTGAGCAGCGAGTATGCCGTGTCGGCCTGTCCCGTGACCCGCAGGCTGGAGGCGAGCTGGATGCGGGCACGGTGCCGGTGCGGCTCCCGCAGTCCTGCTGCGAGGGCGTCTCGGTAGAGCGTGATCGCGTCGGCCTCCTTGCCGGCGGCGTCGAGTGTGCTCGCCAGCTCGTAGGTGAGTCGCGGGTCCTGCGGGCGCTGGCTGCGCAGGCTGGTCGCCGCGGCGATCCGGGCCTCGTCGTCCTCGAGCAGCCACAGGGCCGAGATCTGCGACTCGAACTCGTGCTCGCCCCTGGCGGCGACCACCTTGGCGCGGATGTCCTGGGCCGTGTCGGCGGTGGCGCCCTGCTCGGCGAGCCAGCTCGCCACCTGGCGCCGCTCGGCGTGGCACATGAGCGCCACGACGTCACCGTCCACGGCACCGGGCACGAGTGCCTGCAGGCCGGCCAGCTCGGTCTCGTAGGACTCGATGTCCGCCACGCCGACGCGGGCCAGCCCGGCACGCAGGTGGCCCTCGAGCTCATCCATGGTGCGGCCTCGCAGGTAGTGCTCCTTGTGGGCCGCCACGACCCGGTCCGCGCGGAGACCGGCCACCTCGCCGATCACCTCGAGCAGGTCGTCGGTACGGTCGCCGGCCAGCCCCAGGCCGAGGTGCACCTGGCCACCCGGGGCCTTGAGCCCGTGCGCGACGTCCATGAGGGCATCGAGGCCGGCCTCGTTGTGCGCGAGGTCGACGATCACCGTGATCGCGGAGCCGTCCTCGCGGCGCAGCGTGTAGGTGTTCATCCGACCCGGGTTCTGGGTCGCGTCGGGCGCGAACGTCTTCAGGCCCTCGACCACGGCCGACCGCGGCAGCCCGAGGCCGATCGCGGCGGCGGCGCCGGCCAGGGCGTTGGCGATGTTGTGCTGGCTCAACCCCGAGAGCGTCGCCGGGACGTCGTCGATGCTGACCAGCCGGTCAGGGTCCTGGCCGTTCTCGAGGACGGTGACGAACCCGTCGAGGACGGTGATCGCCCGGCCACCCTGGTCGAGCGACTCGCGGATCGCCGGAGCGTCGGACCGGAGCGCGAAGACCCACGGACGGGCCTTGATGCCCGAGCGCATCGCCCAGACGCGCGGGTCCTCGCCGTTGAGCACTACCCAGCCGCGGGGCCGGGTGGCCTTGGTGACGATGGCCTTGACCTCGGCGAGCTGGTCGACGGTGTCGATGCCCTGGAGCCCGAGGTGGTCGGCAGAGACGTTGGTGACGACGCTGACGTCGTTGTGGGTGACGCCCATGCCCTTGAGGAGCATCCCGCCGCGGGCCGTCTCAAGGATGCCGAGCTGGACGCCCGGGGTGGTCAGCACCGCCCGGGCCCCCGCCGGGCCGGAGTAGTCCCCCGGCTCGACCATCTCGCCCTGGACGACGACGCCGTCGGTCGAGGACCACGCGGTCTTGAGCCCGGCCGTCATGCCGATGTGCCCGAGCAACCGGGTCGTGGTCGTCTTGCCGTTGGTGCCCGTGATGGAGGCGACGGGGATCGTCGGTCGCAGGATGGACGGCTTGTCGCCCGGCTCGGTCTGGCTCACGACGACGCCCTGCTCGGCAGTCGCGTCCTCACCGTCGAGCCAGGACTGGAGCACCGGGCCGATCGCGTGGCCGAGGGCCCGCGCCCTGGTGCGGCGACGCCAGACGAAGGCGACGACGACGCCCTCAGGGGCGCTGGCCGGCCGGACCCGCACGCCCAGCCGGGTGGTCCCGCTGGCGGTGGCGACCCCGCGGACGGCCCGCTCGACCAGCCGCATGACGAACCGCTGTCGCTGCTCGGTGCCCGGCGCCCCGGGCCGCGCCGACCGCATCCCGAGCTTCTTGGCCAAGGACGTGAGGGTGGCCTCGTCGATGTCCAGGTAGCCGGGCAGCTCGAGGCTCACCTTGATCGCCGGCTTGGCGAAGTAGAGGTTGGGGCCCTCGAGGACACGCACCTCGGAGACGGTGACTGCGGGCGACACGACGGGGTCGGTGGCGGTCTCGGACGTCATGCGGCGAGCCTAGCCGCGGCTGGGCAGCGTCGCCGAAACCGACCTACTGGCCCATCGCGTGCACGCCGCCGTCGACGTGCAGGATCTCGCCCGTCGTGGCGGGGAACCAGTCCGACAGCAGGGCCGCACAGGCCTGCGCCGCCGGGACCGCGTTGTTGACGTCCCAGCCGAGCGGCGCGCGCTCGTTCCAGGTGTCCTCGAAGGTCTGGAAGCCGGGGATGGACTTGGCCGCCGTGGTGCGGATCGGGCCGGCCGCCACGAGGTTGCAGCGGATGCCCTTGGGGCCGAGGTCGCGGGCCAGGTAGCGGTTGGTCGACTCGAAGGCTGCCTTGGCGACGCCCATCCAGTCGTAGACCGGCCAGGCGAACTTCGCGTCGAAGGTGAGACCGACGATCGACCCGCCCTGGTGCATGAGAGGCAGCGCCGCGACGCCGAGGGACTTGAGCGAGTAGGCCGAGGCGTGCATCGCCGTCGACACGTCCTCGAAGGTGCCCTCCAGGAAGTTGAAGGCGCCCTGTGGCGCGAACCCGATCGAGTGCAGCACCCCGTCGAGCCGGTCGACGTGCTCTCCCAGCCGGTCGGCAAGGCTGTCGAGGTCGTCCTGGCTGGTCACGTCGAGCTCGATCACGGGCGGCGTCGTGGGCAGCCGCTTGGCGATCGTCTGGGTGATCTTGAACGTCCGCCCGAAGCTCGTCAGCACCACCTCTGCGCCTTGCTCCTGGGCGATCTTGGCGACGTGGAATGCGATCGAGGAGTCCATGAGGACGCCGGTGATCAGGAGCTTCTTGCCCTCAAGCAGCATGGTGGGTGTCTCTTTCGCTCGGGTGCAGGGAGGGGGTGGGGTCAGTGCCCCATGCCGAGGCCGCCGTCGACGGGGATCACCGCGCCGGTGATGTATGCGGCGTCGTCGCCGGCGAGGAAGCGCACCGCTGCGGCGACCTCCTCGGGCTGGGCGAACCGTCCGGCCGGGATCGTGGCCTGGTAGGCCTTCTTGCGGTCCTCGGGCAGCTCGGCGGTCATGTCGGTCTCGATGAACCCCGGTGCCACGACGTTGGCCGTGATGCCGCGGCCGCCGAGCTCGCGGGAGATCGAGCGGGCAAGGCCGACCAGGCCCGCCTTGCTGGCCGAGTAGTTGGTCTGGCCGGGTGAGCCGTACAGGCCGACGACGCTGGAGATGAAGATGATCCGCCCCTTGCGGAGCCGGATCATGCCCTTGACGGCCCGCCGGGCACACCGGAACGCGCCCGCGAGGTTGGTGTCGATGACGGTGTCGAAGTCCTCGTCGCTCATCCGCATCAGCAGGGTGTCGCGGGTGACGCCGGCGTTGGCCACCAGGACCTCGATCGGACCACCGAGGATCTCCTCGGCCTCGGTGAACGCCTGGTCGACGGACGCGGAGTCCGTCACCTCGCACCTGACCCCGCGCAAGCCCTCGGGCGGCTCACCCGAGCGGTGCGTGACCACGACGTGGTCCCCCGCCTCGCTGAGGGCCCTGGCGATGCTCAGGCCGATCCCCCGGTTGCCTCCGGTCACCAGCACGTTGCGGCCTGCCATGCACTCCTCCGTGGTCGGTCGGGTCCCTTGTCGGGTGCTCGGTCGGTCCCGGTCGGATCCCCGGGAGCTCGTGTTCCGGACCCTATCGACTACCCATGGGTACACCGCATCCGCAGCGGCCTATCGTGGACACATGCCGAGACACCACCGTCACCACCGCGAGCAGGCCCCCGCGGTGCAGTCGGTGACCTCGGCCCCCGAGTCGCTGGCCGACGAACAGGCTGCTCGCATCCGGCGCTACCTGGTCACGATGGGCATCCGCACCGTGAGCTTCATCGGCGCCGTCGTGGCCGCGAGCCAAGGCGCCCCGTGGTGGGTCTGGGGGTCGCTGGCCCTGGCCGCCATCGTGCTGCCCTACGTCGCCGTCGTGCTGGCCAACGCGGTCCGCCCGCGCCCCTCGGGCGTCGCCGCCCCGGTGACGCCGGAGCAGCAGCCTCCCCACGAGATCGACCGGCCGCCCGGTGCCTGAGCACCTGGTCTGCAGCGCCAAGGGGTGCCGCAGCGCCGCCACATGGGCGCACCTGTGGAACAACCCGTCGCTGCACACCGCTGATCGGCGCAAGGTCTGGCTCGCCTGCGACGACCACCGCGAGTCACTCGGCGGCTTCCTGTCCGTGCGCGGCTTCCTCAAGGAGACCGTCACCGCGGAAGCCATCCCCCCGACGGCTGGCTGAGCCCCGACTCGCTGAGCCCCGCTGCCGAGGCGGGGTCTCAGCCGCCGATGGCGGACATCGGGCGGTCCGGCTGGACGAAGTCGGCAGTGCCGATGCCGTGGCCGGGCGCCTTGCGCCACATCTCCCCGCGGATCAGGTCGGCGAGGTCCGCGTCGCTCGCACCGGCCCGCAACGGTCCGCGCAGGTCGGTCTCACGCTGCGAGAACAGGCAGTTGCGCACCTGCCCGTCGGCGGTCAGCCGCGTGCGGTCACAGGCCGCACAGAAGGGGGCCGAGACGCTGGCGATGATGCCCACGGTGTGGGGGCCGCCGTCGACCTGGAACCGCTCGGCGGGCGCGCTGCCCCGGTCACCCTCCGGCATCGGGGTGAGGGTGAACCGCTCCCCCAGCCGGTCGCGGACCTCGGCGGCGCTGATCATCGTCGAGGCGTCCCAGCCGTGCTGTGCGTCGAGCGGCATCTGCTCGATGAAGCGCAGCTCGTAACCCCGGTCGAGACACCACTGGAGCAGGTCGGCGACCGAGTGGTCGTTGATCCCCCGCATCGCCACGGCGTTGACCTTGACGGGGGCCAACCCCGAGGAGGCAGCCGCCTTGAGACCGGCCTCGACGTCGTGGAGGCGGTCGCGGCGGGTGAGGTCGGCGAACTCGGCCGGGTCGATCGTGTCGAGGCTGACGTTGACCCGGTCGAGTCCTGCGTCGGCCAGCGGCTGGGCCAGCCGGTCGAGGCCGATTCCGTTGGTGGTCATGGCGATCCGTGGCCGCGGCTCGAGGGCGGCGATGCGCCGCACGACGTCGACCAGCGACCGGCGCAGCAGGGGCTCTCCGCCGGTGAGCCTGATCTGGGTGATCCCGAGCCCGACGAAGACCCCGATCACCCGGACCAGCTCGTCGTCACTGAGCATCTCGGGCTTGGCCAGCCACGGCAGTCCTTCCGCCGGCATGCAGTAGCGGCACCGCAGGTTGCACCGGTCGGTCACCGAAACACGCAGGTCACGGGCGACCCGCCCGAGCTGGTCCGGCATACCGGGCAGGCCCTCGGGCGGGCGGGCGGTGCCGCGCACGCTGGGGAAGGGAAGGCCGGTCATGGGACCCAGCCTAAGCCGGGTACCGTGATCCGGTGCTCAGAGTGCTCATATCGCGGCGATGGCTGGGCGCTCTCGCGGGTGCAGCGGCGTTCGCCGTGCTCGCGTTCTTCCTGGGCCAGTGGCAGTGGCACCGCTACGAGGCCAAGTCCCAGCGGGCCGACCGCATCACCGCGCACTACGACGCGACCCCGCGTCCGCTGGGGGACGTGATGGGCCCTGGCCCCCTGCCGCTCGCCGAGGACTGGACGCGGGTCACCGCCCACGGGTCGTATGCCGTGGACGAGACGCTCCTCGTCCGGAACCGGCCGTTCGACGGGACGTACGGCTACGAGGTCCTCGTACCCTTCACGACCGACACGGGGCAGACGGTCCTGGTGGATCGCGGCTGGGTGCCGAACGCCGCCACTGCCGAGACCCTGCCGCGCTTCCCTGCCGCGCCTCCCCAGCCGGTGACACTGACCGGGTGGGCCCGACGCAGTGAGGCGTCGCTCGGCCGGGACCTGCCGGCGGGACAGCTCGCCAGCGTCAACACCGACGAGGCCGCCCGCCAGGTCGGCCAGCCCCTCGTGGGCGGGTACGTCGTGCTGCAGGTGGAGCGGCTGCCGGACGGCACGGCACCGGCCCGGCCGGCAGCGCTCGAAGCGCCGGACACCGGACTCGGCCCCCACCAGGCGTACGCCTTCCAGTGGTGGGGCGCGATGGTGCTCGGGTTCGTGCTGGTCTTCTTCGGTGCTCGCCGCGAGCACCTCGACGGGCAGGACGCTGCCGGCTCCCCCGGGCGCGACCGCAGACCCGCCAAGGTCCGGATCTGGGACGAGGAGGACGGCTGACCGCTCACGCGGGGACGTCGGTGGCCTGGCTCTCCTGGTCCGCGAACTGCGTCGTGTAGAGGTCGGCGTACAACCCGCCGAGCTCCATCAGCTGGCGGTGGGTGCCCCGCTCGACGATCCGCCCGTCGTCGACGACGAGGATCTGGTCAGCGCCGCGCACGGTGGACAGCCGGTGGGCGATGACGAGCGCGGTGCGGCCCTCGAGGGCCCCGTCGAGGGCCCGCTGCACGGCCGCCTCGGACTCGCTGTCCAGGTGGGCCGTCGCCTCGTCCAGCACGACGAGACCCGGACCCTTGAGCAGCAGGCGGGCCAGGGCGAGCCGCTGCTTCTCACCACCGGACAACCGGTGGCCGCGGTCGCCGACGACCGTGTCGAGCCCCTCGGGCAGGGCCCGGATGAGCGGCCAGACCTGGGCGGCCTTGAGCGCCTCGACCATCTGCTGCTCGGACGCGTCAGGGTCGGCATAGGCGAGGTTGGCGCGGATCGTGTCGTGGAAGAGGTGGGCCTCCTGGGTGACGACCCCCACGCGCTCGTGGACTGACGCGAGGGTGGCGTCGCGCAGGTCGACTCCGTTGACCCGCACCGACCCGGCGGACGGGTCGTAGAGCCGGGCGACGAGGTTGGTGATGGTGGTCTTGCCCGCGCCGCTGGGGCCGACGAGCGCCACGAGGTGCCCGGGCTCGACCTCGAAGGAGATGTCGCGGAGCACCACGCCGCCGCCCTTGCGGTCGCCGGCTGCAGTGCTCTCGAGCGAGGCGAGGGAGACCTCGTCGGCCGAGGGGTAGCGGAAGGCCACCCCGTCGAGCTGGACGGAGATGGGTCCGGCGGGCAGGGGCCGGGCACCGGGGCGCTCGGTGATCAGCGGCTGCAGGTCGAGCACCTCGAAGACGCGCTCGAAGGACACCAGCGCCGTCATGATGTCGACGCGCACGTTGGACAGCGAGGTGAGCGGCCCGTAGAGCCGGGCCAGCAGGGCGGTGAGGGCGAGCAACGTGCCGACGGTGAGGGTGCCGTCCACGGCCATCAGGCCGCCGAACCCGTAGACCATGGCGGTGGCGAGGGACGCGACCAGCGTGAGCGCCACGAAGAAGATGCTGCGGTTCATCGCGATGCGGACGCCCATGTCGCGCACTCCGGCGGCCCGCTCGGCATACTCGGCGTCCTCACGACGGGGGTCGCCGAAGACCTTGACGAGCAGCGCACCGGCGACGTTGAACCGCTCGGTCATGCGCGACCCGAGGTCGGCGTTGAGCCCCATCTGGGCGTGCGTCAGCCCGGCGAGGCGGCGGCCCATCCACCGGGCAGGAAGCAGGAAGAACGGGACCAGGGCGAGCGACGCGAGCGTGAGCTGCCACGACAGGGTCGCCATCGTCCCGATGATGAGGGCGAGCGAGACGACGTTGCTCACCACCGACGACAGGACCGACGTGAACGCCTGCTGGGCCCCGATGACGTCGCTGTTGAGCCGGCTGACGAGGGCGCCGGTCTGGGCGCGGGTGAAGAAGGCGATGGGCTGCCGCAGCACGTGCGAGAACACCTCGGCGCGCAACGAGTAGATGAGCCCCTCACCGATGCGCGCGGAGTACCACCGCTGGACGAGACCGAGCAGCGCGTTGGCCACCGCGATGCCCGCGACCAGCAGGGACAGCCTGACCACGAGGCCCCGGTTGCGCGGCGTGATGCCGTGGTCGATGAGCTCCTTGAGGAGCAGCGGCGTCGCCACGACCATGGCCGCGTCGATGACCACCAGGACGAGGAACACGGCGATCTCGCGGCGGAACGGGCGCGCGTAGCCAGCCACCCGGCGAGCAGTGCCGGGGGCGAGCTTGCGGTCCTTGACCGTGCCGTCCTGGGTCAACGACCGCATGGCCATCCAGCCGTGCATGCTCACGTGGTCCTCCTCGGTGCGTCACGCGGGAGAACGTCCAGGGCGTCATCACGCATTCCCACCGCCTGATCGTGGCAGAGGGCACCGACACCCCTGGACTCACCCCACCGCCGCCGCCATGTCCTGCTGGATCTGTGCCGCGGTGAGCGCCGAGGAGTAGACCCGGACGTCGTCGAGGCGCCCGGTGAAGTACGAACCGTAGATGTGGTCTCCGCCGATCTCGAGCGGCTGGGTCGAGGCCATGAGGCTGCCCGTCTTGGCGCGGGTGGCCACCTCGACCCCGTTGACGTACAGGCGGACCGTCGTCGCGTCATACGTCGCGGCCACGTGGGACCACGTGTTCACCGGCAGCTGCGCCGTCCCGAAGGTGTCGACCGGCGCACCGGTGGTCCGGACGCCCACGGCGGGCCGGAAGTTGGGCGAGCTCGAGGTGATGTAGAACGTGTCGTCACCCTTGTAGACGATGTCCTTCCACGTGCTGGTCGTGTTCGTGGGGAAGACCCACGCCTCGAGCGTCATCCCGGTGGTCAGATGCAGGGACGCCGAGTCGGGGACGGTCACGCGGGACGTCGTCCCGTTGAAGGCCAGCGCCCCGCCGTTCTTTCCGGCGGTGCTCCACGTCGCGGTGCCGAGCTGGCCGTGGTTGGCCTGTCCGGACGAGTCCGGGACCTGGGTGCCACTGCCCTGGTTGAAGCTGTAGGCCGCCACCGGCAGGGGCCGCGACGGTGCCGCGAACGTCGCGGTGAACGAGGCGTTCGACGTCGGCACGGTGATGGTGTGCGTCGCAGCCCCTCCGTCCGACCACGACGAGAACGTGTAGGTCGTACCACCTGACGTCTGCGTCCGGGCCTCCACCGAGTGCTGGTAGCCCACGAGCGTGTCGAAGACGAACGGGGTCGCCTTGGCGATGCCGTCGAGGTACAGCGTGAGACCGGCGGGCGCGGTGGCGAAGGACAGGTTGACCTTGCGCGGGAAGACGGTCACCTGCGAGGTCGACGACAACCCGCTGGAGTCCTTGACCGTCAACGTGATCCGGTACCTGGTGTTGCCGCTGAAGTCGTGGCCCGACGTCGGCACCGTGAAGGTCCCGCTCTTGACCCCCGTGATCGGGGTGCCCGGGTGGACGTGCCCGTCGTGGAGGAAGTCGATGTTCCACGTGAAGGCGCTCGCGGGCAGGGTCCCGTCGTCAGGGTCGGTGCCCGTTCCGGTGTACGTGATGACGTCACCGGCAGCGAAGGTCGCACCGTCCGTGGGCGCCGTCACGGTCGCCGTCGGCGGGCTGCCCACGGTGATCGTGATGGGAGAGGACGTCGTCTGGCTGGTGCCGTCGGACACGGTCAGCCGAGCCGTGTACGAGCCCGAGGAGTAGGTGTGGGACGGGTTGGCCGCCGTCGATGTGGTCCCGTCGCCGAAGGTCCAGGAGTACGTCAGGGCAACGCCCTCGGGGTCGTTCGACCCGGTGCTGGAGAACTGCACGGCGAGCGGGGCGGTGCCCGACGTGGGCGTCGCGGAGGCCACCGCGACCGGGGCCTGGTTCGAGCTCGAGTAGCTGATCCGGCGCAGCCTGCTCACGCCGAACGTGCCGCCCTCGTCGGAGTAGCCGAGGTCCATGTAGTAGAGCGAGCCCTCGGGACCCTGCTTGAGGTCGACGATGTCGCCGTAGGGCCCGTCGACGCTGCCGTCGGGCGGCTCGAAGTTCGTGACGCCCGTGGCTGCACCGGCGGCGTTGAGCGTGAGGCTGCGGATCCAGTTCTGCGTGTAGTCGGCGATGAACAGCGACCCGCGGAAGGCCTGGGGGAACTGCGTGCCGCGGTAGATGAACCCGGCCACGATGCACGCGTCCCGCCCGTTGTGGGCGTAGCTGTAGACCGGGCTCACGCACGGCGCGGCGCACGCACCCTCGCTGTTCGGCCAGCCGAAGTTGGCCCCTCGAGCCGCGAGGTTGAGCTCCTCGATGGCCGTCGAGGCGTCGTTGCCGCCGACCTCGCCGAGATAGATCCGGTCGGTCGTCACGTCGTGGAAGGCCCGGAAGGGGTTGCGCAGCCCGTACGACCAGATCGAGTCGATGTTGGGCCCGGCGCCGTCGTAGAACGGGTTGTCCGTCGGCACCGTCCCGTCCTTGTTGATCCGGTGAAGCTTGCCGCGGGGGTTGTTCAGCTGCTGCGACAGCTCGGGGATGAAGTGCTCGCCGGTCGTGTAGTAGAGGAAGCCCGCGTTGTCGAACATGATCGCGCCACCGTGGTGCTCCGTGTCGGCGTCCTGCGGGTCCTGGTACAGCACGAACTCGCTGCCCGTCACTGTGCCGGTCAGTGCTGCGTTGGCGGTGAAGCGTGACAGTCGGTCGCGGTTCGGGCTGCCCAGTGTGTAGAAGACGTAGTAGTAGTGGTTCGTGTCGAAGGCGGGGTCGAGGGCGATGTCGTAGATCCCCTGCTGAACCCCCGCCGTGCCGACGTTCGTGAGCGTCAGGAACGGTGTGGGCGAGGCCTGGGTGTATGGCGGTGACAGCACCTTGATCGTGCCGCCCAGCTCCGCCACGAGGAGCCGATTGTCCGGCATGAACTCCATCGTCGTGGGCAGGGTGAAGCCCGTCGCGAGGATGTCGTTGTGGAAACCGTTGCTGTTGGCCACGGCGACGGTGACCGCGGTGGACAGCTTGATGTTGCCGGCGCCGTCACGGGCGCGGGCCGTGAGGCTGTGCGAGCCGTTCGTCACGGTCCTGGTGTCCCACTGCAGCTGGTACGGCGCCTCGGCGTCCTCCGTGCCCACGGACGTCCCGTCGACGAAGAACTGGACCCCTGTTACTGCAACGTTGTCGGACGCCGACGCGGTGACCGTGGTGATGTCCGAGACCTGGGCACCACCCGAGGGAGCCGTGATCGCCACCGTCGGCGCCTCGGTGTCCCCCGAGTTCCCGCCGATGGCGGTGTTCATGTCGGTCTGTACCTGGGCCTGGCTCAGGGCCGTGTCGTAGACCCGGACCTCGTCGATCTGCCCCGCGAAGTACAGGCCGTAGATGTGGTCGCTGCCGATCTCGAGCGGGTTGCTCGAGATCG
The DNA here is from genome assembly GCF_056403935.1 of Pedococcus sp. P2_E4. NCBI lineage: Bacteria > Bacillati > Actinomycetota > Actinomycetes > Micrococcales > Intrasporangiaceae > Pedococcus > Pedococcus sp. P2_E4. Next base: position 109,176 of record NZ_JBFUEO010000003.1, read on the forward strand.
TGATCGGCCCGCTCTGGGCCCGGCTGGCCACGAGGTTCCCGTCGACGTAGAGCTTCTGGCTGCTGCCGTCGTAGGTCGAGGCCAGGTGCGCCCACGTGTTCACGGTCAGCGCGGACGGCGCGTAGACCTCGCCGTGGGTTCCCGAGAAGAGCGCGCCCGCCGCGGGCCGCGAGCCGTTCGTCGACGTGGCGTTGAGGTAGTAGTTGTCGTTGCCCTTGAAGATCACGTCACGCCAGGCCGACGAGACCGCGGTCGGTCGCACCCAGGCCTCCAGCGTCATCGCGCTGGTCAGGTGCAGCGACAGGGCGTCCGGGACGGTGACCCGCGACGACGACCCGTTGAAGGTGAGGGCCCCGCCGAACTTGCCGGCCGTGGTCCAGGCCGTCGATGCCGTGGTGCCGTGGTTGGCCTGCCCCGAGGCGTCGAGCGCCGCAGTGCCCGAGCCCTCGTTGAACGAGTAGGCGGCGACCAGGCCGAAGGACGCGGCGGTCGCTGCCGGAGCCACGGCCACCGCGGCTGACGCCGCCACCACGCCGAAGGTGAGCGCACCGACGAGGAGCCGGCGACCTCTCTGGAACGGACGTCCTCCGCCAAGGGTCATCGGGCGTCCTTCCTCCAGAGCATCCACGATCCAGTGACCCCACGAGGGCCGTCACGCTCAGGACGGTAGGAGGGCGACGGGCCCGGCGGATCAACCATTTGTCGGAGCCCGCCCCAGCCTGGCCCTCAGCCGAGCGCACGCCCCAGGCCGTGCAGCAGGCGGCTCTGCGCCTCGCGCTCCCGGCGCAGCTGGGTCTCGCGCGGCTCGGTGGCAGCGCTGCGCAGGAGTGGCTTCAGCTCACGCAGGGCGGCGTCCGGCGTCGCGAGGAGCGCCGCGACGAGGTCGGCGGTGGTCGCCTCGAGGTCGGCCCGTGGCACGGCGACGTTCGCCAGGCCGATGTCGACCGCCTCCGTGGCGCCCACGAACCGGCCCGTCGCGCAGATCTCCAGGGCGCGCGCCGGCCCCACGAGGGCCACCAGCGCCGCGGTGCCGGCCAGGTCGGGAACCAGTCCCAGCGAGGTCTCGCGCATCGCGAGCTGGGCGTCGTCCGCGACCACCCGCAGGTCTGCCGCCAGCGCCAGCTGGCAGCCGGCCCCGATGGCGTGCCCCTGGACCGCCGCGACCACGACGGCCGGGACCTCTGCCCAGAGCGAGAACCCCCGCTGGAACACCTCGATCGCCTCCGCGGCGGAGTCCGGCCCCCCGTTCGCGAGGGCGAGCAGGTCCGGCTCGCCGGGCACTCCCCCGGGCGCCAGCATGCCTCGGTCGAGACCAGCCGAGAACGACTGACCCTCGCCGCGGAGGACCACGACGCGCACGAGCGGGTCGAGGCCCGATGCCACCTGGGCCAGGGCGGCCCAGAGGGAGGGGGTCTGGGCGTTGCGCTTGGAGGCGTTGTCCAGGGTCACCGTGACGACGGCGCCCTCGCGGTCGACGCGCAGGTGGGGATGCGGGCGGGTGCTGTCCGGGGTCACGCCGGCAGGTTATCGGCCCGGTGCACGACCAGGTCGGCCACCGCAGCCGTCCTCGCCAGGGCCCCCGCGACCATGGTGACGCCGTGCTGTCCACACTGCTGGGCCATGCGGTCGCGCAAGATCCCCTCGGCGACCATGAACGACACGCCGACGGTGCGCTCGACGTCGTCGGGCAGCCCACGGAGGGCCTGCTCCAGGGACGCTCCGCCGTCCAGGGCACAGACGGCCCAGGGCCCCCAGCCCTCCGGGTGGGCCGCGGCGATGGTCTCCGCCACGGTCGCGACAGCGGCGCTGTCGCTGGAGCCGGCCGCGAAGAGGATCACCGCCGTGCGGGGCGAGGGGACGATCCCCTCGGCGGCGAGCAGCTCGACAGCAGCCTCGAGCAGCAGCGGGTGCGGACCGAGGGGGGCCGCGAGGTCGACGGTCGCGCCTGACTCTCGGCTCATGGTCTCGACGGCCGCGGGCACGTCGACGGCCGCGTGGTAGGCGGGCGTCAGCAGGATCGGCACCACCACCGCGTGGGGACCGAGTCCGCTGGCGGCTTCGGTCGGGCTGGGCGGGTGGTGGTCGAGGTATGCCGTGTGCACGGCTCTCCCCGGCGCCCGGTCACGGACGTGCGTGGCCAGCTGCTCGACGCCCTGGGCGTGCCGGGGGTCGGGCGATCCGTGCGCGAGCAGGACGATGTCAGGTGCGGGGCCCACCCGCCAGACGCTACTCGCCCGCGAGGTCGCCGAGCTGCTCACGCACCGACACGACGTCGCCGACCACGATGACGGCGGGGGCGCGGACCCCGGCGGCTGCGGCATCGGCGGCCGCCCGGTCCAGGGTGGTCACGGTGGTGCGCTGCTCGGCGGTCCACCCTCGCTCGACCAGGGCGACGGGCGTGCTCGCGGACCGGCCTGCGGCGATGAGGCCCGCCGCGGTCTCGGCCAGCCGCGTGACTCCCATGAGCAGGACGAGCGTGGCGTCGGGGGCGGCGTCCGCGGCTGCCTGCAGCACGTGCCCGGCGCCCTCGTGGGCGGAGGCGACGACGAACGACGCCGTGATCCCGCGGTGGGTGACGGGGATACCGGCTGCTGCCGGCACGGACACCGCGGACGTCACGCCCGGGACGACCTCGACCGGCACGCCGTTCGCCACGCAGTGCAGGGCTTCCTCGCTGCCGCGTCCGAGCACGAAGGGGTCTCCGCCCTTGAGGCGGACCACTCGCCGGCCGAGGCGGGCATGGTGCACCAGCAGCTCGTTGATCCGCTCCTGGCTGACGGGGTGGTTGCCGGGGGTCTTGCCCACGTCGACGACCTCGACGTCGCGACCGAGGGTCGCGAGCAGGCCCCTCGGGCCGAGCCGGTCGGTGACGACGACGTCGGCCGCTGCCAGCAGCGCCCGGCCCCGCACCGTGATGAGGTCGTCGGCCCCAGGGCCCCCGCCGACGAGGGCGACGCGCCCCACGGGTGCGGTGCCACCACCGGTGGCATCGGCAGTCGCATCGGCGGTGGCCCGGTGCCGGCGCACCGGGAGCGTCCCGCTGTCGAGGGCGGCGAGCACGGCGTCTCGGACGGCTGCTGCGCGTCGCGGGTCGGCGCCGGCCGTGACGGCCACGGCGATCCCCTCGCTCGGTGAGCCGGCGGCACCCCTGGCCACGGCGGGTGTCCAGGCCGGTGACGCCGACGCGTCGTCGGCGCGGACGCACCACACCCGGGCAGCCTCGGCCTCGCGCGCCACCTGGGCGTCCACCGCGGGGTCGCCGGTGGCGGTGTGCACCAGCCAGGCGGGCTCGGGCTCGAGCAGGTCTCCGGAGACGTAGTCCCTCTCGTGCCAGGAGACCACACCGTCACGGACGGCTTCGCCGAGGTCCTCGCAGAGCCACGGAGCGACGACCTCCACGCGGGCGCCCGCCTCCACGAGGCTGCGGGCCCTGCGCGCTGCGACCGGGCCACCACCGACGACGACGACGCGGCGACCCGAGAGGTCGAGGAACAGGGGGTAGGTGGGCTGGCCCATCAGATGCCCTCGCCGGCGCTGCGGTCCGGCGCGTCGGCCATCCCCGCCGCCAAGGTCGTGCCGTCGGCCTCGTCGATGAGCAGGAAGGCGCCCGTGCGACGGAGCACGCGGTAGTCATCGATCGCGACGTCCTCGGCAAGGCGGATGCGGACCCGCCCGATCGCGTTGAGCGCCAGGCCGTCCGGAGCCGCCCGGTGCTCCATGCTGGCGATGTCGAGCTGGTCGACCACGTCGTCGACGAGGGCTCGCACGGTGCGCGTCCCGACCCGCAGGAGCACGCGGTCGCGCTGCCGCAGCGGGCGCTCGGCCAGCACTGCAACGGTGCCCGACAGGTCCCGGGTCGTCAGGCCGGGGTCGTCGGCGGAGGCGATGAGGTCGCCCCGGGAGATGTCGATGTCGTCGGTGAGCCTCAGGGTCACCGACTGGGGCGCGAAGGCGACCTCGAGGGACTCCAGCGACCCGTCGGGCCGCGCCCTGTCGATGCCGGCCACCGTGGTCGTGCGACCACTCGGCAGGATCGTCACCGCGTCGCCGGGGCGGACGACCCCGGAAGCCAGCCGCCCGGCATACCCGCGGTAGTCACGGTGGTCCGCACTCTGGGGGCGGATCACGACCTGGACCGGCATCCGCAGCGGCTGGGTGGACGGGTCGGACCCGACCGGGACCGCCTCGAGGTGCTCGAGCAGGGTGGCACCGGTGTACCACGGGGCGCGGTCGGACCGGTCCACCACGTTGTCGCCGAACAGCGCCGACACGGGCACGGCGACCACGTCGTCGATGCCGAATCGCCTTGCGTGGCGCGAGAACTCGGCCACGATCTCGTCGAACCGTGCCTGGTCCCAGTCGACGAGGTCCATCTTGTTGACGGCGACAGCGACGTGGCGCACGCCGAGCAGTCCCGTGACGGCCAGGTGACGGCGGGTCTGCTCGACGACCCCGTGCCGTGCGTCGATGAGGATCAGGGCCAGCTCGGCGGTGGAGGCCCCGGTGACCATGTTGCGGGTGTACTGGACGTGCCCGGGGGTGTCTGCGAGGACGTAGGAGCGGGTTGCCGTCGAGAAGTAGCGGTAGGCGACGTCGATCGTGATGCCCTGCTCGCGCTCGGCCCGCAGGCCGTCGGTGAGCAGCGCGAGGTCGGCGGCGTCGAGGCCGCGCTCACGGCTGACCCGCTCGACCGCGTCGAGCTGGTCGGCCAGCACGGACTTGGTGTCGTAGAGCAGCCGACCGACGAGGGTGGACTTGCCGTCGTCGACCGAGCCTGCCGTGGCCAGCCGCAGCAGGTCGTGACGACGGGCGGGTGCGGGGGTCTCCACGGGCGCCTGTGCCTCCTGGGTCGCGCTCATCAGAAGTACCCCTGCTTCTTGCGGTCCTCCATGGCGGCCTCCGACATCCGGTCGTCGGCCCGGGTGGCACCACGCTCGGTGAGCCGGGAGGCCGCGAGCTCGAGGATCACGCCCGCGACGTCGGAGGCGTCGGAGTCGACCGCCCCGGTGCAGCTCATGTCACCGACCGTGCGATAGCGGACGCGACGGGTGACCACCGACTCCCCCTGCCTGGGACCACCCCAGTCGCCTCCGGCCAGCCACATGCCGTCGCGCTGGAACACCTCGCGGTCGTGCGCGTAGTAGAGGTCGGGCAGGGCGATGCCCTCGCGCTCGATGTAGCGCCACACGTCGAGCTCGGTCCAGTTGGACAGCGGGAACACCCGCACGTGCTCCCCCGGGGCGTGCTTGCCGTTGTAGAGGTCCCACAGCTCCGGTCGCTGCCGGCGGGGGTCCCAGGCACCGAAGGAGTCGCGCAGGCTGAAGACCCGCTCCTTGGCCCGGGCCTTCTCCTCGTCGCGGCGCCCGCCACCGAAGACGGCGTCGAACCTGCCGGCCTCGATGGCGTCGAGCAGCGGCACGGTCTGCAGCGGGTTGCGGGTGCCGTCGGGGCGCTCGCGCAGCCGGCCGTCGTCGATGTAGTCCTGGACGTGCGCGACGACCAGCCGCACGCCGAGCCGCTCGACGGTCTCGTCGCGGTAGTCGAGCACCTCGGGGAAGTTGTGGCCGGTGTCGACGTGAAGCAGCGTGAACGGCAGCGGCGCGGGCGCAAAGGCCTTGCGCGCCAGGTGCACCATCACCACGGAGTCCTTGCCCCCGGAGAAGAGGATCACCGGGCGCTCGAACTCCCCCGCGACCTCGCGGAAGATGTGCACCGCCTCGGACTCGAGGTGGTCGAGGTGGTCGAGCGTGTAGTCGTGCACGCCGGCCTGAGCCGAGGCAGAGCCCGACGCCGCGGTCGTCGAGGTGGTCGTCGAGGTGGTCATGTGTGCAACCCGCATTCGGTCTTGTCCTGACCGGCCCACCGGCCGGCCCTGGCGTCCTCGCCCTCGGCGACGGGGCGGGTGCAGGGCGCGCACCCGATCGACGCGTAGCCCTCCTGGCGCAAGGGGTTCAGGAAGACCCCGTGCTCCGCGACGTAGCGCTCGACGTCGTCGTCGCTCCAGCCCGCGATCGGGTTGAGCTTGACCATCGAGCGCTTGTCGTCCCACCCGACGATGCCGATGTCGGTGCGCGTCGGGGCGTCCACCCGCCTCATGCCGGTGACCCATGCCTGGTGCGTCTCGAGGGCCCGGTTGAGCGGCTCGACCTTGCGCATGGCGCAGCAGGAGTTCGGGTCGCGGTCGTGCAGCCTCGCGCCGTACTTGTCGTCCTGCTGCGGCACGGTCAGCAGTGGCAGGATCGTGCGGATCCGCAGCGGCAGCATGGCCTCGTAGGCGTCGCGGGTGCCGAGCGTCTCGACGAAGTGGTAGCCGGTGTCGAGGAAGAAGACGTCGGCGCCGGGAATCGTGGTGCCGACGAGGTGCACGAGCACCTCGTCGCCCATCGACGAGGCGACCGTGAGGTGCTCGCCGAAGGTTTCATGGGCCCACACCAGCGCCTGCCGGGCCAGCTCCACCCGCTGGTCGTATGACGTGCCGTCGCCATCCGCCTCGAGCACGGCGAAGCGCTGCTGGGCGTCGGCGGCGAGGAGCCGCAGCTCCTCGACGGTGCGCGTCCCGGTGGTGGTGCTCACGGCTGCCTCCCCTGCTCGAGCTCTGCTTCCTCACGGATCCGCCCGGGAATGGCGGCGGCGTCGACCTTGACCAGCGTGACCGTGAAGACCCGGGCGCACGCGCGGCACTCCCAGGCACCCTGCGGCTCCTCGACCGGCCAGAGGTCCTCCTCGGCGCAGAAGGGGCAGTGGTAGACGGCTGCGCGGGGCGAGTCGCTCATCGCAGGTCGTCCTCGTCGGCGCGGTGGGCCCAGGAGGCGAACGACTCGTCGCCGTCGCGCTGGGCGAGGAAGCGGGTGGCGAGGCGCTCGACGTACTCGGGGAGCTCCTCGGCGCGGACCTTCAGGGCCCGGGTCTTGCGCGCCAGCTGCGGCTCGGTGCCCAGGCCACCACCGAGGTGGACCTGGAAGATCTCGACGAGGGTGCCGTCGTCACCGGCCTGCACCATGCCCTTGAGGCCGACGTCGGCCACCTGGAACCGGGCGCACGAGTTCGGGCAGCCGTTGATGTGGATCGAGAACGGCACGTCCCAGTCCGGCAGCCGCCGCTCCATCTCGGCGATGACGGTGTGGGCGCGGGCCTTGGTCTCGACGAGCGCGAGCTTGCAGAACTCGATGCCGGTGCAGGCCATGGTGCCGCGCCGCCACTCGCTGGGCGCGCTCGGCAGGCCCAGCTCGTCGAGGGCCTTGGTGAGCGGCGCGACCTGCTTCTGCGGCACGTCGAGCAGCAGGAGCTTCTGGTGTGCGGTGAGCCGCACCCGGCCGGACCCGTGCTTGGCAGCGAGCTCCGACACGGCATACAGGCTGGTGCCGCTGACGCGGCCGGCGACGGGAGCCACTCCCACCCAGAACCGACCGTCCTGCTGGGCGTGCACTCCCACGTGGTCGCGGCGGTGCCGGCTGGGCGGCTGCGGCGCCGGCCCGTCGAGCAGGACGCGCTTGAGGTAGTCGTTCTGGAGGACGTCCCGGAACTTCTCGGGGCCCCAGTCGGCCATGAGGAACTTGAGGCGGGCGCGGTTGCGCAGCCGCCGGTAGCCGTGGTCGCGGAAGATCGACACGACGCCCTTCCACACCTCGGGCACGTCCTCGAGGGCGACCCACACACCGAGCCGCTGGGCGAACATCGGGTTGGTGGAGAGTCCGCCACCGACCCAGAGGTCGAAGCCGGGACCGTGCTCCGGATGCTCGACCCCGACGAAGGAGACGTCGTTGACCTCGTGCGCGACGTCGAGGCTGGGGCTGCCCGAGATCGCTGTCTTGAACTTGCGCGGCAGGTTGGAGAACTCGGGGCTGCCGATGTACTTGGCGAGGATCTCCTGGACCGCGGGAGTCCCGTCGACGACCTCGTCGGCGGCGATCCCGGCCACGGGCGAGCCGAGGATGACCCGCGGGGTGTCTCCACAGGCCTCGGCCGTCGTGAGGCCGACCGCCTCGAGCCGCGACCAGATCTCGGGGACGTCCTCGACCCGGATCCAGTGCAGCTGGATGTTCTGCCGGTCGGTGATGTCGGCGGTGTCCCGGGCGAACTCGGTGCTGATCTGGGCCACCGTGCGCAGCTGGGCGCCGTCGAGGGCGCCACCGTCGGAGCGGACCCGCAGCATGAAGTACTCGTCGTCGAGCTCGCTGGGGTCGAGCGTGGCCGTCTTGCCACCGTCGATGCCGGGCTTGCGCTGCGTGTAGAGGCCCCACCAGCGCATCCGGCCGCGCAGGTCCTCACCCGGGATGCTGGCGAAGCCCTCCTTGGCGTAGACCTCCTCGATCCGCGTCCGGACGTTGAGGCCGTCGTCGGCCGCCTTGAACTCCTCGTTGGGGTTCAGCGGCGTGCGGTCGCCGTCCGCCCAGGCGCCGGTGGCCTTGCCGGCCTGGCGCTGCGGTCGGGTGGGGGTCTGGGTCACCCATCCATTCTGCCAATTCGGTTATGGATTGCATAACCGTCCATTATCTGACCCCTAATCCCCTCGAATCGGGGGACATTGGACCACCGCGCGGACCCTCAGGCCAGCGAGATGAGGTCCAGGTAGTCCGGGCCCCAGTGGTCCTCGACGCCGTCCGGCAGCAGCAGGATCCGCTCGGGTTCGAGGGCCTCGACGGCGCCCTCGTCGTGGGTCACGAGGACGACGGCGCCCTTGTAGGTCCGCAGCGCCCCGAGGATCTCCTCACGCGACGCCGGGTCGAGGTTGTTGGTGGGCTCGTCGAGCAGCAGCACGTTGGCGCTCGAGACGACCAGCATGGCCAGCGACAGCCGCGTCTTCTCGCCACCGGAGAGCACCTTGGCGGGCTTGTCGACGTCGTCGCCACTGAACAGGAACGACCCGAGCACCTTGCGGACCTCGGTCTCGCCGAACGAGTCCGGAGCCGCCGACTTCATGTTGGCCAGGACGCTGCGGTTGACGTCGAGGTTCTCGTGCTCCTGGGCGTAGTAGCCGAGCTTGAGGCCGTGCCCCGGCTCGACCTGACCCGTGTCGGGGGTGTCCGCCCCGGCCAGCATCCGCAGCAGCGTCGTCTTGCCGGCGCCGTTGAGGCCGAGCACGACCACCCGGGACCCACGGTCGATGGCCAGGTCGACGTCGGTGAAGACCTCCTGGCTGCCGTACGACCGCGACAGCCCCGAGGCCCGCAGCGGCGTCCTGCCGCAGGACGCAGGGTCGGGGAAGCGCAGCTTGGCGACCTTGTCGGAGGTCCGCTCCCCTTCGACACCTGCGAGCATCCGCTCGGCCCGCTTGATCATGTTCTGGGCCGCCACGGCCTTGGTGGCCTTGGCGCGCATCTTCTCGGCCTGCTCCATCAGGGCCGCAGCCTTCTTCGTGGCGTTGGCGTACTCCCGCTTGCGGGCGCGCTCGTCGGTCTCGCGCTGCTGGAGGTACGGCTTCCAGCCCACGTTGTAGACGTCGAGCTCGCCGCGGTTGGCGTCGAGGTGGAAGACCCGGTTGACGACGGAGTCGAGCAGCTCGACGTCGTGGCTGATGACGACCAGGCCCCCCTGGTAACCCTTGAGGTAGTCACGCAGCCAGCCGATCGAGTCGGCGTCGAGGTGGTTGGTGGGCTCGTCGAGCAGGAGGGTCGAGGCGCCCGAGAACAGGATCCGGGACAGCTCGACCCGACGGCGCTGACCACCGGACAGCGTCGACAACGGCTGACCGAGCACCCGCTCCTCGAGGGACAGGGCACTGGCGATGGTCGCGGCCTCGGACTCGGCGGCATACCCGCCCTGGGTGGTGAACTCGCCCTCGAGGCGCGAGTAGCGGCGCATCGCCTTGTCGCGCGTCTCGTCGTCGGCGCTGGCCATCGCGCCCTCGGCCTCGCGCATCTGCGTGATGATCCGGTCGAGACCGCGGGCCGACAGGATGCGGTCGCGGGCCAGGACGTGCAGGTCACCGGTCCGCGGGTCCTGGGGCAGGTAGCCGACCTCGCCCGTGCTCGTGACCGACCCGGCGGCGGGCTGGCCCTGCCCGGCGAGCACCTTGGTCAGCGTCGTCTTGCCCGCACCGTTGCGGCCCACGAGACCCACGCGGTCACCGGCGGCGATGCGGAAGGTCGCGCCGTCCAGGAGGAGTCGGGACCCAGCGCGCAGCTCGATTCCACTGGCGGCAATCACGACGGAACTCCAGACATCAGTGCAGGTGGGGACGCTCCGACAGTTTGCGGAAACGCCGCTCAGGGGCTGAGATCACTAGTCTAGCGAGCAGGAACGCACTGGGCTGACGCCCACCCGGACGCGGAGGACAGATGAGCTTCAACGAGGACGCCAGTCTCGACACCTCCCAGGTGGGGTCCGGCGGAGGCGGTGGCGGCGCACCCGGCGGCATGGTCGTCGGAGGCGGGATCGGCGGCATCATCCTGCTCATCATCATGATGATCTTCGGCATCAACCCCGGGCAGCTGCCCACCGACCCCGGTGGCGGCAGCATCGACCAGAGCCAGGTCGAGCCGGGCGGCAACCAGGACGCGGGCGCCTTCTCCCAGTGCAAGACCGGCGCCGACGCCAACCGCGACACCACGTGCCGGATCATCGGGACGGTGAACTCCGTCAACGCCTTCTGGGCCCAGGAGCTGCCGAAGTACAAGCGCGAGTACACCCCGGCCAAGACGATCATCTACAACGGCTCGACGCAGTCGGCGTGCGGCACCGCGAGCAACCAGGTCGGGCCCTTCTACTGCCCGCTCGACAAGCAGGTCTACATCGACGCGAGCTTCTTCCAGATCCTCGAGCAGCAGTTCGGCTCCAGCGGCGGTCCGCTCGCCCAGGAGTACGTCGTGGCCCACGAGTACGGCCACCACATCCAGGACACCCTCGGCCTGCTCGACCGCGCCCAGCAGGACCCCAAGGGGGCCGAGAGCGGCGCCGTGCGCATCGAGCTGATGGCCGACTGCCTCGGAGGCGTCTGGGCCCACCACGCAGCCACCACCAAGGACAAGGACGGCAAGACCCTCCTCAAGCCCCTCACCGATGCGGACATCAAGGACGCCCTCTCGGCGGCCTCCTCGGTGGGCGACGACCGGATCCAGCAGAAGACGCAGGGACGGGTGAACCCCGAGTCCTGGACGCACGGCTCCGCAGCGGCCCGGCAGAAGTGGTTCACGACCGGCTACGAGAGCGGCAACCTCAACAACTGCGACACGTTCAGCGTCGACAACGTCGAGTAGCCGTCGTCCTCACCCCGTCACCCGACGCCGTCACCACGCCGTGACCCGACGCCGTCACCCGTGGGACCCCGGGTACGCCTTGTCGAGCTCCTGCAGGAGCCGGTGCGCGGCCAGCTCGACGTCCTTGTGGCGCCACTCGGCAGCGCGGTAGACACAGGCGATCAGCCCGCTGCGGTGGACCTTGGTGAAGTCGCCGTAGGCGAAGGCGTGCCGTGCCTTGGTCTCGTCGTTGGCGCCCTCGGTGAGCCCGAGGAACCACAGCGGGTAGTCGTCCCAGCCGTTCTCCTCGAGGAAGGTGTTCTGCGCGTCCGCGTCGGGCTGGACCTCGCCCCACTCGCTGTCGAGCACCACCTTGCCGGCCTCGATCAGGTCGCGGCAGTGCCGTACGGCTGCGCGGTTGACCGTGTACTTCGCCATCCCGCCATCATGCGACAGGTCAGCCCTCGATGGTCACCCGAACGGCGCGGCCACGGCGCAGGGCTTCCTCGAGGACCGCGCGCCTCGGGTCGGGCAGGTCGTACAGCTCGCGCCGCGGCAGCGCGTCGAGGTGGGCCAGCCGCGGGTCGTCGAGGACCGCGCGCACGAGGGCGCGGTCTCCCCCGACCACCAGGGCCCCCGGTATGCCGTGCGGCAGGATCCGCAGGGTGTGCTCGGCGACGGCGCGCACGAGCTCGTCGGCCTGGTTGCCGCGTCGCCGGGCGAAACGCTGCTGCGACCAGCCACCCGCCGCGGTCCGCGACTGCACGTGGCGCTTCCCGACCTTGGAGTCGGCGAACGCGACGCCGCGGGCCAGCCCCACGGCATACCCCCCGCGGCGGACCAGGAGGACCCCCAACGGGTCGTGCGCGAAGTCCTCACGCGCGACGATGCGCTGCGGCGCGGGCGAGCCCGGGGCCTCGGGGTTGTTGGCGGCGAAACGCTCCAGCCACCCCTCGAGGCGCTCGGGAGCGACCTCGACGACGCGGGTGGTCATCGGGGTGGCCAGCCGGCGCGCGTCGGGGGACTCAGAGGTTGAAGCCGAGGGCGCGCAGCTGCTCGCGGCCGTCGTCGGTGATCTTGTCGGGTCCCCACGGCGGCATCCAGACCCAGTTGACCCGGTAGGACGCGACGAGACCCTCGAGGGCCTGGGCGGTCTGGTCCTCGATGACGTCGGTCAGCGGGCAGGCCGCCGAGGTGAGGGTCATGTCGAGCACGGCGTGCCGCTCGGCGTCGACGGTGATGCCGTAGACGAGCCCCAGGTCGACGACGTTGATCCCGAGCTCGGGGTCGACGACGTCGCGCATGGCCTCCTCGACGTCTGCAACGTTCGGGACTGCGGTGGTCTCAGTCATCGTCCTGCTCTTCCTTGGTCTGGCTGGTGTCAATGCCTGCCTGGTGCAACGCGTCCGTGAACGCCATCCATCCCAGCAGAGCACACTTCACGCGTGCGGGGTACTTGCTGACGCCGGCGAATGCGACGCCGTCGCCGATGACGTCCTCGTCGCCCTCGACCTCGCCCCGGGACGTGAGCATGACGCGCATCGCCTCGTGGGTGGTCATCGCCTCGGCGACGGTGCGGCCGATGACCTCGTCGGTGAGGACGCTCGTCGAGGCGGTCGAGATCGAGCAGCCGAGGGCGTCGTAGGACACGTCGCGGATGACGGCGGTGGTGCCCTCGCCCTCGACGTGGACGCGCAGGGTGACCTCGTCGCCACAGGTGGGGTTGACGTGGTGCACCTGCGAGCCGAACGGCTCGCGCAGGCCCGCGTGGTGAGGCCGCTTGGAGTGCTCGAGGATGAGCTCCTGGTAGAGGTCCATCAGCTCGCCACCCCGAAGATCTCGGGGACCCGGTCGAGCGCGTCGAGCATGGTGTCGACCTCGGCGGGCGTGTTGTAGGCCGCGAGCGTGGCCCGCGCGGTGGCGGTCACGCCCATCCGGCGGTGCAGCGGCCAGGCGCAGTGGTGGCCGACCCGGACCGCGACACCCTGGTCGTCGAGCACCTGCCCGACGTCGTGGGCGTGCACGCCGTCGACGTCGAACGCCACGGCACCGACCCGGTCGGTGGCGTCGGCCGGGCCGACGACGCGGACCCACGGCCGCGCGGCGAGGCCGGCCAGCAGCCGCTCGGTGAGCGCGTGCTCGTGGTCGGCGATGCGCTGCATGCCGAGCTCGCCGAGGTAGTCGATGGCCGCGCCGAGGCCGACGGCCTGCGCGGAGTTGGGTGACCCGGCCTCGAACCGCTGCGGCGGCGCGGCATAGGTCGTCGCCTCCATGCGGACGGTCTCGATCATCGAGCCCCCCGTGATGAACGGCGGCATCGCGTGGAGCAGCTCGCTGCGCCCCCAGAGCACCCCGACCCCCGTGGGACCGAACATCTTGTGCCCGGAGAAGGCTGCGAAGTCGACCCCGAGCTCATCCAGGTCGAGCTGGAGGTGAGGGGCCGACTGGCAGGCGTCGAGGACCGTCAGCGCACCCACGGCACGGGCAGTCTCGGTCAGCCGGCGCACCGGGTTGATGGTGCCGAGGACGTTGGAGACGTGGGTGAACGCGAAGACCTTGGTGCGCTCGGTGAGCAGGTCGTCCAGCGCCGGGCCGTGCCGGCCGTCGAGGTCGAGCCGTCCGTCGTCGGTGACGCCGACCCATCGCAGGGTCGCACCGGTCCGGCGGGCCAGCTCCTGCCACGGCACGAGGTTGGCGTGGTGCTCCATCTCGGTCACGAGGATCTCGTCACCCTCGCGCAGGTCGAGCCGGGGGTCCTTGGCCTGGCCGGCGACCGAGTTCGAGAACGCGTAGGCGACCAGGTTGAGGGACTCGGTGGCGTTCTTGGTGAACACCACCTCCTCGTCGGCTCCCCCGACGAACCGCGCGGCCTTGGCGCGGGCGCCCTCGTAGGCGTCGGTGGCCTCTTCGCTCAGCTGGTGGGCACCGCGGTGGACGGCACTGTTGACCTGCTCGCTGAACGCACGCTCGACGTCAAGCGCACCGGCATACCGCTGTGAGGTGGCTCCGGAGTCGAGGTAGACCAGCGGCTTCCCGTCGCGGACGGTGCGGGACAGGATCGGGAAACCGGCCCGGATCTGGGCCAGCTCCCGGTCGCTGAAGGTCGTTGCACTCATGGCGTATGCCGTGTGGCTGGGTCTGGCGCTCAGGCCTGGGGGACGAGGTAGCGGTCGTAGCCCTCGGCCTCGAGGCGGTCGGCCAGCTCGGGGCCACCCTCCTCGACGATCTGGCCGTCGACGAAGACGTGCACGAAGTCGGGCTTGATGTAGCGCAGGATGCGCGTGTAGTGGGTGATCAGCAGGACGCCGACGTCGGTGCCCTCCTTGACCCGGTTGACGCCCTCGGACACGATCCGCAGCGCGTCGACGTCGAGGCCGGAGTCGGTCTCGTCGAGGATCGCGATCTTGGGCTTGAGGAGCTCCATCTGCAGGATCTCGTGGCGCTTCTTCTCGCCACCGGAGAAGCCCTCGTTGACGTTGCGCTCGGCGAAGGCCGGGTCCATGCGGAGGTCCTCCATGGCGCCCTTGACGTCCTTGACCCAGGTGCGCAGCTTGGGGGCCTGCCCGTCGATGGCGGTCTTGGCGGTGCGCAGGAAGTTGCTGACCGTCACACCGGGGACCTCGACGGGGTACTGCATCGCGAGGAAGAGGCCGGCGCGGGCACGCTCGTCGACCTTCATCGCGAGCACGTCCTCGCCGTCGAGGGTGACGGTGCCGCCGGTGATCGTGTACTTCGGGTGCCCGGCGATGGAGTAGGCCAGGGTCGACTTGCCAGAGCCGTTGGGGCCCATGATGGCGTGGGTCTCGCCCGACTTCACGGTGAGGTCGACGCCGCGGAGGATCTCCTTGACACCGTCCTCGACGTCGACGGTGACCGTGAGGCCGCGGATTTCCAGAGTGGACATGGTTTCTCGTTCCTTCTGTTCGAAGCTCAGGAGTTCAGGGGGGTCGTGCCGACGAAGACCTCGTCGTCCTCGACCCGGACTGGATAGACGTTGATGGGGACGATCGCGGGCGGGCCGGACGGCTCACCGGTGCGGATGTCGAAGCGCGAGCCGTGCAACCAGCACTCGAGCGTGCACCCGTCGAGCTCACCCTCGGAGAGCGAGACGTTGGCGTGGCTGCACGTGTCGTCGACGGCGTGGATCGTGCCGTCCTCGGTGCGGACGATCGCCACGACCTGGCCGTCGCCGAGGTCGGCGGCGGCTGCGCCCGTGGCAGGCAGCTCGTCGACGCGGCAGACCCGGACGAAGTCGTCGCGCACGAACTCGGCGGCTGCGCTCACGCGACGTCCTCGGCGGCGGCGATGCCGGGCACGGCGCCCAGCTCGGCGTCGATGACCTCCATGAGGTGCTCCGAGATCTCGGGCACGCCGATCCGGGCCACGATGCTGGCGAAGAAGCCGCGCACGACGAGGCGTCGGGCGACCTCCTCGGAGATGCCCCGGGCCATCAGGTAGAACAGCTGCTCGTCGTCGAAGCGGCCGGTCGCCGAGGCGTGGCCCGCGCCGACGATCTCGCCGGTCTCGATCTCGAGGTTGGGGATCGAGTCCGCTCGCGCGCCGTCGGTGAGGATGAGGTTGCGGTTGAGCTCGTAGGTGTCGGTGCCCTCGGCGCTCGCGCGGATGAGGACGTCACCCACCCAGACCGTGTGCGCCGTGTCGCCCTGGAGCGCGCCCTTGTACTCGACGTTCGAGTGGCAGTGCGGCGCCTCGTGGTCGACGAACAGGCGGTGCTCCTGGTGCTGGCCCGCGTCGGCGAAGTAGACACCCAGACCCTCGAAGGAGCCACCCGGACCCGAGTAGCGCGCGTTCGTCGAGACGCGGACGACCTTGCCGCCCAAGGTCACCGAGATGTGGCGCAGCTTGGCGTCACGGCCGATGACCGCGTCGTTCTGGGTCAGGTGGAGGGAGTCGTCGTCCCACTCCTGGACCGTCACGAAGGTGAGGTCGGCGCCGTCGCCGACCTTGAGCTCGACGTTGGCGCCGCACTCGGCGGAGCCGCGGTGCGTGAGCACCACGGTCGCCCGGGAGTGGCGACCGGCCTCGACCACGAGGTGGCCGTTGACGCGGGCGAGGTCACGGGCGGTCACGGTGATGCGCACCGGCTCGCTCAGCTCGGCCTCGGCGGGGATGCTCACCAGGGTGGCCTGGTCCTCGCCGGCCCACGCGACCACGGAGGCGCGGTCGGCGGGCACCAGCACACCGGCGGCCTGCGGGTCGACCCGCGTGGTGGTCACCTCGGCCGGCGCCTGCACGTCGACCGTGACCTTGTCGGCCTCGGTCGCTGCGACCTGGAACAGGGACGAGAGGCGGTCGACGGGGGTGAACCGCCACTCCTCCTCACGGCCACCGGGGACGGCGAAGTCGTCCACGGCATACGAGGTCTTGCGCTCGGCCCGCGACTGGTCGGGGACGAAGGCAGCGACGGAGTCGGTGTGGGCGTCGTCGGTGGGGTTCTTCTGGGCCAGAAGGCTCATCGGGCGGGGTCCTCGCGAAGGGTCTGGGGGAACGGGGTGGAGGAAGGACGTCGTGGAGCGGTCACCCGACGGCCCCTTCCATCTGGAGCTCGATGAGGCGGTTGAGCTCGAGGGCGTACTCCATGGGCAGCTCACGGGCGATGGGCTCGACGAACCCGCGCACGATCATGGCCATGGCCTCCTCCTCGGTCATGCCGCGGGACATGAGGTAGAACAGCTGGTCCTCGGACACCTTGGAGACGGTCGCCTCGTGGCCCATCGTCACGTCGTCCTCGCGGATGTCGACGTACGGGTAGGTGTCGGAGCGGCTGATCGTGTCGACCAGCAGGGCGTCGCAGACCACGCTGGACCGCGAGCCGTGCGCCCCCTCGAGGATCTGCACGAGACCGCGATAGGACGTGCGGCCACCGCCGCGGGCCACCGACTTCGAGACGATGGTGCTCGAGGTGTGCGGGGCCGCGTGCACCATCTTGGCGCCGGCGTCCTGGTGCTGGCCCTCGCCCGCGAACGCGATCGACAGCGTCTCGCCCTTGGCGTGCTCGCCGAGGAGGAAGACGGCCGGGTACTTCATGGTGACCTTGGAGCCGATGTTGCCGTCGATCCACTCCATCGTCGCTCCCTCGGCCGCGGTCGCCCGCTTGGTGACGAGGTTGTAGACGTTGTTGGACCAGTTCTGGATGGTCGTGTAGCGGACGCGCGCGTTCTTCTTGACGATGATCTCGACGACCGCGGAGTGCAGGGAGTCGGACTTGTAGATCGGCGCCGTGCAGCCCTCGACGTAGTGCACGTAGGAGTCCTCGTCGGCAATGATCAGCGTTCGCTCGAACTGGCCCATGTTCTCGGTGTTGATCCGGAAGTAGGCCTGCAGCGGGATGTCGACGTGGACACCCGGCGGGACGTAGATGAACGAGCCACCCGACCAGACCGCGGTGTTGAGCGCGGCGAACTTGTTGTCACCGGCGGGGATGACCGAGGCGAAGTACTCGCGGAACAGGTCCTCGTGCTCACGCAGACCGGTGTCGGTGTCGACGAAGATGACGCCCTTCTCCTCCAGGTCCTCGCGGATCTGGTGGTAGACGACCTCCGACTCGTACTGGGCGGCCACGCCGGAGACGAGGCGCTGCTTCTCGGCCTCGGGGATGCCGAGCCGGTCGTAGGTGTTCTTGATGTCGGCCGGCAGCTCGTCCCAGGTGGTCGCCTGCTTCTCGGTCGACTTCACGAAGTACTTGATGTTCTGGAAGTCGATGCCGGTGAGGTCGGAACCCCAGCTGGGCATCGGCTTCTTGCCGAAAAGGCGCAGCGACTTCAGGCGCAGGTCGAGCATCCACTGGGGCTCGTTCTTGCGGGCCGAGATGTCGCGCACGACCTCGTCGTTGAGCCCGCGCTTGGCGGTGGCGCCGGCGGTGTCGCTGTCGGCCCAGCCGTACTCGTAGCGCCCGAGGTCCTTCAGACCCGGGTTGAGCTCTTCGATGTGGGTGCTCATCGTGTGGACCCTTCTGTTGGGGGGACAGACGTGGAGGAATCGGTGGGGACGTGGTGGGAGGCGACCGTGCTGGTCGGGACGAAGGTGGTGCAGACGTGGTCGCCGTGCGCGAGCGTCGCGAGTCGCTGGACGTGGACGCCCAGCAGTCGGGAGAACGCATCTGTCTCAGCGTCACAGAACTGGGGAAATTCCCGGGCGGCGTGCTGGACGGGGCAGTGACCCTGGCACAGCTGTATGCCGGTGAAGGGGCTTGCCGAGCCCGGCTCGCCCACGGGGCGGGCCGAGGCAGCGAACCCGTCGCGCGTCAGCGCGCCGACCAGGGCGTCCACCCGTGCGGGGGTGTCGGTGCCCGCCTCGGCGAGCTCGACGGCATACCGCTGCTCGAGCTCGGCCACCCGCGCCTCGGCGAAGCGCCGCACCGCGGGCTCCCCCGCCTCGTCGGCGAGGAACCGCAGCGCCTGCGTGGCGAGGTGGTCGTAGTCGGACTCGAGGGCCTGGTGACCGCCGTCGGTGAGCACGAAGGCCCGGGCGGGACGGCCGCGGCCGCGCGTGGTGTGCGAGACCTCCCGCTCGGCGATGAGGCCGGCGTCCGCGAGGTTCTCGAGGTGGCGTCGCACGGCCGGCGAGCCGAGGCCGAGGTCGTCGGCGAGGGTGGCCGCCGTGATCGGGCCCCGCTCGCTGATCGCCTGGAGCACCCGGTCGCGCGTGCGGGCCTCGGCCAGCGGGCCCACGGGGGGCCGCTCTGCCGTCGGCGCGCTCGGGGCCGGGATATTCACAACACTGATGTTACGTAATTGCCGCCCGCAGGGGAAAGCAAGGTGAACCTAACCTGCGAACCGGCCGTCGGTCGGTCGGTCATCGGTCAGTCGAGCAGGCCGCGTTCGCGGGCCACGGCCACGGCCTCTCCCCGGCCGGCCACCCCCAGCTTGGCGATGATGTTGGAGACGTGGACGCTCGCGGTCTTGCCGCTGATGAACAGCTGGGTGCCGATCTGGCGGTTGCTGCGGCCGAGGGCCACGAGCTCGAGGATCTCGCGCTCGCGAGGCGTCAGCGCCTCACCGTGGCGGTCGAGCGCGCGCCCCGGTGCCGTGCGTCCCGACGCCCCACGCAGCTCGGCCCGCAGCGGCTCGGCCCCGAGCTCGCGCGCGGTGGCCAGGGCGGTCTGCAGCACCTCGGAGGCCTCGGCGGACCCGGCGGCCTGGAGCACTGCCCCGAGCCGAGCCTGCGACCGCGCCGTCTCGTAGCGGTGGCCGTAGTCGACGAAGCGCTGGACCGACTCGCGCCACGCCGTCTCGAGCTCGCTGGGGTCGACCTGCTCGCCGCCGAGCCAGCGCAGCCGCAGCGACTCGGCCCGGGAACGCGCGATCCAGGCCTGGGCCTCGGGTCCGTGCTGGCCCGGGACCTCGGACACGCGCGCCCAGACCTGCTCGGCGGCGTCCGCGGCGTCACGGCCTCGGGAGAGCAGGTGTGCCCGGTCAGCGGTCGGGACCCGTTGGACGAACGACGCCAGCTGCCCCAGGAGCAGCGCGCTCACCCGGGTCTGCGCCTGGAAGTGGGGGTGCCAGATGCGCGTCAGGGTGTCGACGACGTCGTCGTGCACGGCCAGCGCCCCGGACAGGTCGCCCGCGTGCCCGGCCAGGTCGATCCCCGCGCCACCGGCCAGGACGGCCACGAGGCCCTCGTACTCCCACCACTCGCGGGTCGACTCGAGGGCCTCGGCGAAGTCGGTGTCACCGCGCGCGGCCGAGATGTACAGGCGGGCGCTGGTGAGCAGGGCGCCGGCCGGCTGCGGTGCGGAGTCGGTGGCGTCGTCGAGGATCTCGAGAGCCTCGTCCCAGCGACCCACCTCGTAGGCCGCGATGCCCGCCAACAGCCGCGAGTCGAACGCGTAGGGAGCCCAGGCGTGCCCGGCGGCCCGGCCCGCCTCGGCGCCCTGCATGTAGATCTCGACAGCGGACTCCAGCCGGCCCGACCGGTGGTGCAGCGACCCGAGGTGGTGGAAGGCCCGCACCTGGGCCGGGTCGCCGACGGTCGTGCTCGCCGCGATGATCTGCTCGAGCGTCTCGCGGCTCGTCTCGGGGTCACCGACGCGCTCCAGCACCCGCGTCTCGACGACCCGCACCTCGTTGGCGACCTCGGGCAGGCCTGCCGCGGTCGCGGCCTCGACGGCCTCGGAGGCGGCCGTGACGGCCTCCTCGTCGCGGCCGCGGTCGACCAGGGCCTGGACGCGGGCGCCGAGCAGCCTGGCCCGGACCTCGGTGACCTCGTCGCTGGGGTCGACCGCGTCGAGCAGGCCGAGCCCCTCCTTGGTGGCGGCGAGCGTGTCGAGCGTGCTCTCGGTCAGCCGGGCGGTCGTCGCGAGCGACGCCAGCAGCGCGGCCCGCCCCACGGGATCGGCGTCGGCGGAGCGCCGGGTCAGCCGCTCCACGAGCAGGGCCACGCCCTTGACCGCCTCGCCCTTGGCGGTGGCGGCGGCAGCGGCGCGCAGGACGACCCGGTCGGCGTCGTCGTGACCGTCGGGCATCAGGGCCAGGGCCTGCTGGTAGTGGCGCCAGGCCTCCTGCGGGCCACCGACGGACATCGCCGCATCGCCCGCGCTCACGCTGGCGGTCAGGGCGAGGGCCCGGTCGCCCGCGGCAGCGGCGTGCCTGGCGACATCGGCCCAGGTGCCCAGCGAGGGGTCGGCGGCCAGGCTCGCGGCATACCGCTCGTGCGCGCGGACGCGCTCGCCCGGCAGCAGGTCGTCGTAGACGGTCTCGGCGAGCAACGCGTGCCGGAAGGCGTAGCCGCCGCTGTCCGTGGACACGAGCACGTGGTGCTCGACCGCGTCACGCAGGCCCTGGTCGAGCTCGGCGTCGCCGAGGCCGGCGACGGCAGCGAGCAGCAGGTGGGTGACGTGGCGGCCGGAGGCCGAGGCCATGCGGACGACGTGCTGGCCGGCGTCACCGAGCTGGTCGAATCGGACCAGCAGCAGCCGGGAGAGGTCCTCGGCGCTGCCCCCGAGGGCGCTCGCGGCGACGAGCTCCTCGGCGAAGAAGGCGTTGCCCTCGGCGCGCTCGACGACGGCCCGCACCTCGGGCTCGGTCAGGTCGCGGGGCTGCACGCCACGGACCAGGTCGCGGACGGCGGCGTCGGTCAGCGGCTCGAGGTCGAGGCGGTGGAGGTCGGCGAGCCTGGACCAGTGGGCCAGCGTGCTGCGCAGCGGGTGGCGCCGGTGCAGGTCGTCGCTGCGGTAGGAGGCGACGATGCTCACCCGCCCGGAGAACCCCCGGGTGAACAACAGGGTCAGCAGGTCGCGCGAGGACTGGTCGGCCCAGTGGACGTCCTCGATGACCAGCAGGACGGGAGCCTCGAGGGCGAGGTCCTCGAGGGCGGCGTGGGTGTCCTCGACGAGGTCGCTGCGGTCGACGGTGTCACGCAGCCGGTCGTCGGTGGCATCGGCGGCCCGGCGCCGACGGCTCGGGAACAGGCCCGCGAGGTGGGGGTGGGTGGCGATGATGCGCTCGACCGTGGCGGGCTCGGCGACCTCGAGGCGCGAGAGCATCTCGCTGAACGGAAGGTAGGGAAGGGCCTGCCCGGCCTCACCGAGGCAGTGGCCGACGAGGACGGTCCAGCCGGCGGCCCTCGCGCGGGCGCTCGTCTCGGCCAGCAGGCGGGTCTTGCCGATGCCGGCGTCGCCGGAGAGCAGCACCAGCCCGGAGCCGGACTCGCGGTCCAGTCGCAACAGGTCGACCATGCGGTCGATGTCGTCGTCGCGCCCGACGAACACTCCCCCGGCGGCACCCTCGAGACCCACGCAGCACAGTATGTCGGAGAGGTCCGACAGGTCCGCGTGGGTCCTGAGGTGGGTGGCCGGCACGGGAGCCGTCGCCGGGGCGGCCGTCACGCGACGCGAGGCGTCGACGGACGCGTGGCGCCCTGCTGGCGGTGGTGGCGGTGGTGGATCCGGTCGGAGACGGCCCGGCGCCACGAGTGGTGCCGGTGCTCCTCGGGAAGCGGCAGCTCGAGGGCGGGGCCGCTCGGGTGCCGGTCGTAGCGCCACTGCATCTCGGCGGCGATGAACAGCGGGTCTGCGGTGATGCTCATGGTCGTGCCTCTCTCTGGATGATGCGGGGTGTGGTTCCTGCTGACGACTCGACAGTGCGTGTCTGAGGTGGCCGGACACATGGGGCGGATGCCTTATCCCTTCCCGCCGGTCCGAGGGCGGGGGCCTTAGGTGGCCATCGGGCCGGGCCGACCACGGTCGTCAGACGGGTCGAGGCGTGTGCCGCTGGACGGGCACGGGGTGACGCCGCGGTCGGCGCGGCCAGCGCCAGCGGCGACTGTCGTCGCGTTGCGGGTGGACGTTGGCCCTGCCCAGGGACTCCTGCTTCCAGGCGAGCTCTGCGGCCACGACGAGCGGGTGTGCGGTGAGGTTCATCCTGACTCCTTGGTCGGGTGGTGCGATGGCTCCACCGTCCGCGTCTGAGGTCCCCCCGGACATGGGGCATCTGCCCAGTCCTGGGTGGGCCTGCCGGGCCACCCACCTCAGACCACCCGCCTCAGCCCGCGGTGGCGAGCCGGACCTACACTTCGCTCGTGTCCCCCGCCGTCGCCCTCTCGGGCCTCACCAAGCGCTATGGCGCCGTGGTCGCCCTCGACGGCGCCACGTGGAGCGCCGAGTCGGGACAGGTGACGGCCGTGCTGGGACCCAACGGCGCGGGCAAGACGACGATGGTCGAGATCTGCGAGGGGCTTCGCCGTCCCGACGGGGGCACGGCCAGGGTGCTCGACGCCGACCCGTGGGCGGCCGGACCCGACCACCGGGCCCGCGTGGGCGTGATGCTCCAGGACGGCGGCCTGCCGGGCGGTGTGCGTCCCCTTCGCCTCCTGCACCACCTCGAGTCCCTGTATGCCGGAGTCCGTCCGGGCCGGGTCGACGAGCTCGTCGCCCGGCTGGGCATCGACCAGTTCGCGGGGACCGCGGCCCGTCGGCTGTCGGGTGGGCAGCGGCAGCGGCTGGCCCTCGCGGCTGCCCTCGTGGCCGAGCCCGAGGTCGCCTTCCTCGACGAGCCGAGCGCGGGCCTCGACCCGCACGCCCGTCGGGAGGTGTGGGACCTGGTCCGCGAGACGGCCGATGCCGGCACTGCGGTCGTGCTGACCACGCACTCCTTCGACGAGGCCGAGCGGCTGGCCGACCGCATCGTCGTGGTCGCCGGGGGTCGCACCATGGCGGAGGGGTCGCTGGCCGAGGTCACCGCCGGCGAGCCGCTCGAGAACCGCTACTTCGCCCTCACCCACGAGTCAGTCCGATGAGCGTCAGCGCAGCACCACACTCCCGTCGCGTCCTCGCCCAGGCACGGTTCGAGGCGACGACGCTGCTGCGCAACGGCGAGCAGCTGTTGGTCGCGCTCGTCCTGCCGGCCGCGGTCCTCGTGGGCCTCGTCCAGGCCGAGTCGGTCCCGCTCGGCACCGGGCGCCGCATCGACCTGGCCGTCCCCGGCGTGCTGGCCCTCTGCGTCATCTCCTCGGCCTTCACCGGCCAGGCGATCTCCACCGGCTTCGACCGTCGCTACGGCGTCCTGCGCCTGCTCGGCGTGACTCCCCTCGGTCGCACCGGACTGCTGCTCGGCAAGGCACTGGCCGTCCTCGCGGTCGTCGCCCTTCAGGTCGTCGTGATCGGCACCCTGGCGCTGGCACTGGGCTGGGAGCCCACGCTCGCCGGCATACCGGCTGCGCTCGTCTCCACGCTGCTCGGGACGTGGGCGTTCACCGCCCTGGCCCTGCTGCTCGGGGGCACGGTGCGAGCCGAGGGCGTCCTCGCGCTCGCGAACCTCGTCTGGGTCGCCCTGCTCGGCCTCGGCGGCGTCGTCGTCTCCGGCACGGAGCTGCCAGGGGCATTGGCACCGGTGGTCGAGCTGCTGCCCTCGGGCGCGCTCGGCGACAGCCTGCGGGCCGCCCTCGTGTCGGGCCAGGCCCGGGTCGGCGATTGGCTCGTCATGGTGGTGTGGGCCCTGGGCGCGACCCTCCTGGCCCGCAGGTTCTTCCGCTGGAGCGACTGACCCCACGCCCTGCGGAAGGCGACGACTGTGCCCAGCAGCGCCAAGCCGCCGACCAGCCAGAACGCCTCGTGGGCGAGCGCGGGGCGCGAGCGCTCATCCGGCAGCGCCAGGAGCAGGCTCGAGGCCACGTGCCCGAGCAGCACGGCCGTCGCCAGCGTGGCCGGCCACAACAGCCAGGCCCGCGACGCGAGCTTGCCGTGCCGTTGCCCCGGCCGCAGCAGCCAGGCCGTTGCCGCGCCGGCGAGGCACAGTGGGATGGCGATGAGGTCGAAGACGAACAGCGAGCCCGACTCGAGCACCGACACGCCCGCGGGCAGCAGCCGCGTCCCGCCGAACCCCCAGTAGACGTGGACCCCCGCGAACAGCACCATCCAGGTCACGCTCACCCGCCACGCGTTCCTCAGCATGGAACCAGTCAGCCAGCCGCGAGCCGCCTCCACCATGAGGGACCTCCCCCAAAGACACCGGGGTCGACCCTGACCCGTACCCTCGACGCGTGACCGCCGCACCACCCCGTCCACTGCGACTCGTCCTGGTCGCCAACCTGCTGGTCGAGGTCCTCATCGTGGTGACCGGCGGCCTCGTGCGCCTCACCGGCAGCGGTCTGGGCTGCCCGACGTGGCCGCAGTGCGTGCCCGGGTCCTACACCCCTGTTCCCCACCAGGCCGAGGGCTGGCACCGGTACGTCGAGTTCGGCAACCGCACCCTCACCAGCGTCGTGGGCGTGGCCGCCCTGCTGGCCGTGTATGCCGTGTGGCGGTGGGCCGCGCGCCGTCGCGACCTGCTCGTCCCCGCCCTGGTCGTGCTCGCCGGGGTCGTGCTGCAGGCGGTGCTCGGGGGCATCACCGTGCTCACCGGCCTGCACCCTCTGACGGTGGCCGCGCACTTCCTCGTCTCGATGGTGCTGGTGGCGACGTCGGCCTACCTCGTGTTCCGTTCGGCCGGACCTCCGGGCCCGCGCACGCTCCTCGTCCCGAGGCTCGTCGAGCGGCTCGGCTGGGTCACCTGTGGCGTCGCGATCGTGGTGCTGATGCTGGGCACGGCCGTGACGGGCTCCGGGCCCCACTCCGGCGACGCGCAGGAGCCGGCCAGGTTCGGCTTCGACCCGCGCAGCGTCTCCTGGCTGCACGCCGACTCGGTGATGCTGTTCTGCGGCCTGGTCGTGGCCTTGCTCGTGGCCACGCGGCTCACCGCCCCCACCGCGGTCCCGTTCCGGGCCTGGCTCGCGGTCGGCGCCGTCACCGTGGCCCAGGGGCTGGTCGGCTACACGCAGTACTTCACCGGGTTGCCCTGGCCGGTCGTGCTGCTGCACATGCTGCTGGCCAGCCTGCTGGTGGTCGCCCTCACCCGCGCGATGCTCGCGCTGCGGGGTGACACCGCGGCCTAGTCCCGGTGCTGCACAACCTCGGATTGCACAAGAGCTCTTGTGCAATAGCGCTTGTGCAAGTACCCTTGTGCGCATGGCACCCAAGCAACGACCCGGCATCCGGACGGTCACCGACGCCAAGGCCCTCTCGGCCATGGCCAACCCGTTCCGCTCGCGGATGATGGACGCCCTCAAGGTCGACGGCCCCTCCACCGCCTCGGCGCTCGCCCAGCGCACCGGCCAGGCGGTCGGCAGCGCCAGCCACCACCTCAAGGTCCTGTCCGAGGCCGGTCTGGTCGAGGAGGCTCCCGAGCTCGCCAGGGACCGGCGCGAGCGCTGGTGGCGGCTCGTCGACGCCGGCACCCGGTGGTCCCGCGGCGACTTCGCCGACGACACGGCCGCCGTCACCGCCGCCTATGCGGCCGAGGCGCTCTCCCTGCAGCGCCAGTTCGAGCGCGTCCAGGAGTGGAACGCCAACGCGGCCACGGTGCCCGTCTGGGACGACGCGGCCTTCGCCACCCAGAACTGGATGCGGCTGACCCCGGCCGAGCTCGAGCAGGTCGCCGAGGAGATGGTCGACGTGCTGATGCGCTGGTCCACCCGTGCCATCCCCGACGACGGCGAGGAACGCGAGTCGGTGTACGTGTTCGCCCGAGGGTTCCCGGCCCAGCCATGACGACCCACCCCGCACCGGTTGCCGCTCCCCCACTGAGGCGCAACCGGAACTTCACCCTGCTCTGGACCGGCGAGGGCGTCAGTGTCCTCGGCAACGCCACCACGTCGATCCTGCTGCCGTTGCTGGCCGTCGTCGAGTTCGACGCCGGCCCCGGCTGGATGGGCCTGCTGACCGCTGCGGCGTGGGTGCCGTGGATCGTCGTCGGCCTGCCCGCCGGCGCCTGGGTCGACCGGCTCCCAGCCCGCCGGGTGATGGTCGTGAGCGACCTCGCCGCGGCCGCCACCCTCGCCAGCGTGCCGGTGGCGTGGCTGGCCGGCTGGCTGACGCTCCCCCACCTCGCGGCCGCGGCCTTCTGCAACGGCGTCTGCACGGTGTTCTTCCGCGCGGCGTACCCCGGGCTGGTGCGGCGCGTCGCTCCCGCCGAACAACAGGAGACCGCCTTCGCCACGCTGTTCGGCACGGAGTCGGCCATGCAGGTCGCCGGCCCCGGCGTCGGCGGGCTGATGGCCCAGGTCGCGTCGGCGGCGTGGGGGCTGGTCGCCGACGCCGTCAGTTTCGTGGTGTCGGCGGTCTGCCTGCTCCGGCTGCGGCTGCCCGAGGAGGACGGCGACCACCTCCCGGAGCCGGCGCCCCTGCGCCAGCGCATCCGGGAGGGTGTCGACTACATCCGGCACGACCGGCTCCTGCGGTTCTTCACGGTCATGGGGTGCATCAGCAACTTCGGTCTGACCGGCTACAACGCCCTGCTCGTGCTCTTCCTCGTCCGTCAGGTGCACCTGTCCGCGGGGGCGGTCGGCCTCGTCATGGCGATCGGGTCGCTGGGCGGCGTCCTCGGCGCCACCATCGCCACCCGGGTCTCCCGCAGGCTCGGTTCGGCCCGGGCCCTGCTCGCCCTGCAGGTCGTCGCGGGACCGCCCGCCCTGCTCGTGCCCCTGGGCCGGCCGGGGGCCGGCCTGGTCGCCATGGTGGCCGGCATGCTCCTGGTCGGGATCGGTGTGGTGGCCGGCAACGTGATCCGCGGAGCCTGGCGCAACCGGTACGTCCCCGAGCACATGGTGGCGCGCCAGGTGACGACCGCCCAGGTCGTCAACCTGGGAGGGATGCCCCTGGCGGGCCTCGCCGCGGGCTCGCTGGGCGCGACCATCGGCCTGCGCCCGACGATCCTGCTGATGGCAGCCATCCACGTCGTCGCCTGCCTCGCCATGTGGTGGAGCCCCTTGCGGGGACTGCGTGACATGCCGGAGCGGGACGCCACGGAGGCCCCGCACGACGCGGACGTCCCGCGCGACGCGGAGCAGCCCGGTCAGCCGGCGGTGATGGGCAGGTAGACCAGCGGGTCGACCGCGACGGCCAGGAAGAGGATGCCGACGTACGTGATCGAGAAGTGGAACAGCCGCATCGGCTTGAGCACCGTGGGTCCGGCGCCGGCCTTCGCGGCACGCAGCAGCCGGTGCGCCTCGGCGACGAAGAGGGCACCGGTCGCCAGCGCGGTCACGAGGTAGATCCAGCCCATCGGGTTGACCCAGACCAGCGCCAGGGACGCGGCGACCATGGCCCACGAGTACGCGACCACCTGGCGCGCGACCACGACGAACCCCTCCACGACCGGCAGCATCGGCACGTGCGCCGCGGCGTAGTCGTCCTTGAACTTCATCGACAGCGGCCAGTAGTGCGGCGGCGTCCAGAAGAAGATCACGAGGAACAGCACCACGGCCGACCACGACACGGAGTTCGCGACCGCCGACCAGCCGATGAGGACGGGCATGCACCCGGCCGCCCCGCCCCACACGATGTTCTGCGCGGTCCGGCGCTTGAGGATCATCGTGTAGCCCACGGCATACATGACGATGGCGCCCAGCGAGAGGGCCGCCGACAGGACGTTGACGAACGCCGCGAACCACACCGTGGAGGCCACGGTGAGGATCGCGCCGAAGACGAGTCCCTCGCGCGGGGTGATCTCACCGGTGACCATCGGCCGGTTGCTCGTGCGGTGCATCTCGGCATCGATGTCACGGTCGTAGACGCAGTTGAACGTGTTGGCGGCGCCGGCGCTCAGGCACCCACCGACGAACGTCGCCACGATGAGCCACAGCGGGGGAATCCCCTTGTGGGCCAAGAACATCACGGGCACCGTCGTGACCAGGAGCAGCTCGATGATGCGGGGCTTGGTGAGCGCGAGGTATGCCGCCGCCTTACCTCCGCGACGAGGCTGCGGGGACGCGGAGATCCGGGCAGACGGATCGGTTGCGGTCACGGCGTCCTTCGCGGGTGGTGCAGGGGCAGGGTGCTGGTGCTTCGCGCCCGAGTCTATCCCCGCTGGTGGGCAGTCCACGGACGGGGACTGGATGCGACGCAGGTCACCCTCAGGGCTAGGCTCGGAACCGTTGTCGCGCGCCGACTCTGACGCTCAGTGTGAGGAGAACCACCAGTGCCCACCCCCACCCGTTCCGCCAAGTCCCAGCCCACCCGCCAGCGCAGCAGTTCGCTGCGCAAGCCGGTGGCCCGCAAAGCGGGTTGGACCGACCTCGACGTGCGTGCGGTCGACACCGTGCGGCTGCTCGCGGCGGACTCCGTCCAGAAGGTCGGCAACGGCCACCCCGGCACCGCGATGAGCCTGGCCCCGGCGGCCTACCTGCTCTACCAGAACGTCATGCGACACGACCCGTCCGACCCCCACTGGCTCGGTCGTGACCGGTTCGTCCTCTCCTGCGGGCACTCCTCCCTCACGCAGTACATCCAGCTGTACCTCTCCGGCTACGGCCTCGAGCTCGACGACCTCAAGGCGCTGCGCACGTGGGGCTCGCTCACGCCTGGCCACCCCGAGGTGCACCACACCAAGGGTGTCGAGATCACCACGGGCCCGCTCGGGTCGGGGCTCGCGTCGGCGGTCGGCATGGCGATGGCGCAGCGGCGCCAGCGCGGCCTGTTCGACCCCGAGGCCAAGGCGGGCGAGAGCCCGTTCGACCACCACATCTGGGTCATGGCCAGCGACGGCGACATCATGGAGGGCGTGACCCACGAGGCGTCCGCCCTCGCCGGTCACCAGGAGCTCGGCAACCTCACCGTGATCTACGACCAGAACACCATCTCGATCGAGGACAAGACCGAGATCTCGTTCTCCGAGGACGTCGCCGCCCGCTACGAGGCGTACGGCTGGAACACCGTGACCGTCGACTGGCGCGGCGACGGCACGAGCGGCGACTACGTCGAGAACGTCGACCAGCTGCTGGCCGCCTGCGAGAGGAGCCGCAGCTCCCGCAAGCCCACGCTGATCGTCCTGCGCACGATCATCGCCTGGCCGGCCCCGACCAAGCAGGACACCGGCAAGTCGCACGGGTCCGCCCTCGGCGACGCCGAGATCGCCGCCACCAAGGAGCTGCTCGGCTTCGACCCGAAGAAGAGCTTCGAGGTCCCGCGGTCGCTGCTGACACACACCCGCAAGGTCGTGGCGCGCGGCAAGGCCGCCCACAAGACGTGGGACAAGTCGTATGCCGCGTGGCGCAAGTCCCAGCCCGAGCGCGCCGCGCTGCTCGACCGCCTCGTCAAGGGCGACCTGCCCGACGGGCTCGACAAGGCGGTGCCGACCTTCGCGCCGGACGCCAAGGGGATCGCGACCCGCGCCGCCTCGGGCAAGGTGCTCGGTGCCCTCGCCGACGTCGCACCCGAGCTGTGGGGTGGCTCGGCCGACCTCGCCGAGTCCAACAACACGACCATGGAGGGCCAGCCCTCCTTCATCCCGAAGTCCAAGCAGACCCGTGAGTGGTCCGGCGGCCCCTACGGCCGCACCCTGCACTTCGGCATCCGCGAGTTCGGCATGGGGCTGATCCTCAACGGCATCGCGCTCGAGGGGCTCACCCGCCCCTACGGCGGCACGTTCCTCGTGTTCTCCGACTACATGCGTCCCGCCGTCCGGCTCGCCGCCATCCAGCAGGCGCCGGTGACCTTCGTGTGGACGCACGACTCCATCGGCCTCGGCGAGGACGGACCCACCCACCAGCCCATCGAGCACCTCGCCGCCCTGCGGGCGATCCCGTCCTTCGACGTGGTCCGCCCGGCGGACGCGAACGAGACCGGCGCGGCGTGGCTGGCGATCCTGCGCAACAAGCGTCCGGCCGGGCTCGCGCTCAGCCGCCAGAACCTGCCGATCGTCGACCGGAGTGGCGCCAACGGCGCCGGCAAGGTCAGCGGGGTCGCCAAGGGTGCCTACGTCCTCTTCGAGGCCAGCAAGCCCACCCCGGACGTCATCCTCGTCGCCACGGGCTCCGAGGTTCAGCTCGCCGTCGAGGCGCGCGAGACGCTCGAGAAGTCCGGCGTCGCCACCCGCGTCGTGTCGATGCCCTGCCGCGAGTGGTTCGAGGAGCAGACCCCGGCCTACCGCGAGAAGGTCCTCCCTGCGGCCGTCAGGGCCAGGGTCTCGGTCGAGGCCGGCGTCCCCCAGGGCTGGCGCGACATCGTCGGCGATGCCGGCGAGATCATCGCCATCGACCACTTCGGCGCGTCCGCCGACGCCGCCACCCTCTTCCGCGAGTTCGGATTCACCGCGGCTGCCGTGGTGGCCGCTGCCAAGAAGTCCCTCAAGACCGTCAAGGGAAAGTGAACTGCCATGACTGACAACGCAGCCCTCAAGGCCCTCGCCGACAACGGCGTCTCCGTCTGGCTCGACGACCTCTCGCGCGAGCGCATCGAGACCGGCAACCTCCAGGAGCTCATCGACACCAAGGGCGTCGTGGGCGTGACCACCAACCCGTCGATCTTCCAGGCCGCGCTGGCCAAGGGCGACCGCTACGACGCTGACCTGCGCCAGTTCGCCTCGGAGGGCAAGACCGTCGACGAGACCGTCTTCGGCCTCACCACCGAGGACGTGCGCAACGCGTGCGACATCCTCAAGCCGATCTACGACTCGACGAACGGCGTCGACGGCCGCGTGTCCATCGAGGTCGACCCCCGGCTGGCGCACGAGACGGCCAAGACCGTCGAGCAGGCCAAGGAGCTCGCCGCGGCGGTCGACCGTGACAACGTCCTCATCAAGATCCCCGCCACGGTCGAGGGGCTGCCGGCCATCTCGCAGGTCCTCGCCGAGGGGATCAGCGTCAACGTCACGCTGATCTTCAGCCTCGACCGGTACCGCGGCGTCATGAACGCCTTCCTCACCGGGCTCGAGCAGGCGCGTGAGGCCGGACGCGACCTGTCGAAGATCCACTCCGTGGCCTCGTTCTTCGTGTCGCGCGTCGACACCGAGATCGACAAGCGGCTCGACGCCCTCGGCACCGACGAGGCCAAAGCCCTCAAGGGCAAGGCAGCCGTCGCGAACGCCCGGCTCGCCTACCAGGCCTACGAGGAGGTCTTCGCGACCCCGCGCTGGAAGAACCTCGCGGATGACGGCGCCAACGCCCAGCGCCCCCTGTGGGCCTCCACCGGCGTCAAGGACCCCGCCTACTCCGACACGCTCTACGTCACCGAGCTGGTGGCCCCCAACACCGTCAACACGATGCCTGAGAAGACCCTCGAGGCGGTCATCGACCACGGCCAGGTCACCGGCGACACCGTCACGGGTGCCTACGGCGAGGCCGGCCAGGTGCTCGACGCCCTCGAGGACCTCGGCATCTCGTACGCCGAGGTCACGGCGCTCCTCGAGCGTGAGGGTGTCGAGAAGTTCGAGACTGCCTGGGGCGAGCTGATCGACGAGGCCCAGCACGACCTGGACCTCGCCCGTGCCGACGTCGACAACACCGGCGGGCAGGACGAGCAGTGAGCGCACTGGGGGTCGTCGCATCGGGGGCTGCGGCAGACGCCATCGCCACCGCGGTGCCCGAGCTGGTGCAGGCCCAGTTCGCCAGCAAGCTGTTCGCCCAGGACGCCACGCTGTGGGGCAAGGACGCCGAGTCCGAGTCCGCGATCCGGCTCTCCTGGGTCAACCTGCCGCGCGCGTCCCGCCCCCTCCTCGGAGAGGTCGCGGCCCTGCGTGGCGAGCTGGCCGAGCAGGGTGTCGACCGGGTGGTGCTCTGCGGCATGGGTGGCTCGTCCCTCGCGCCCGAGGTCATCTGTGCGACCGCCGGCGTCGACCTCGTGGTCCTCGACTCGTCACAGCCCGACATGGTCCGGGCCGCGATCGTCGACCTCGAGCGCACCGTCGTCGTGGTGTCCAGCAAGTCCGGGTCCACCGTCGAGACCGACTCCCAGCGCCGGGCGTTCCAGGCCGCCTTCACCGAGGCGGGCATCGACCCGACCGCCCGCATCGTCGTCGTCACCGACCCCGGCAGCCCGCTCGACCAGGAGTCCCGGGCCGGCGGCTACCGCGTCATCAACGCCGACCCCAACGTCGGCGGCCGCTACTCCGCGCTGACGGCCTTCGGGCTGGTGCCGTCGGGTCTGGCCGGTGCCGACATCGAGGCGTTGCTCGACGACGCCGAGGCAGTGGCCGACGTGCTGTCGGCCGACGACGACGCCAACCCCGCCCTGCGACTCGGTGCTGCCATGGCCGGCACCGAGCCCCTGCGCGACAAGCTGGTCATCGTCGACAACGGCTCCGGGATCGTGGGGTTCGCCGACTGGGCCGAGCAGCTGATCGCCGAGAGCACCGGCAAGCTCGGCACCGGGATCCTGCCCGTCGTCGTGGCCGGCGACTCCGACCCCGAGGTGGCCTGGCCCGCAGCGGACGTGACCGTGGCCCGGCTCGTCGCCGACTCCGCCTCCGACGAGCTGGACGCCGACGACCTCGCCGACACGGTCGTCGACGGGTCGCGCTCCGAGGTCGAGGTCAGTGGACCGCTCGGTGCGCAGCTACTGCTGTGGGAGGTCGCCACCGCCGCGGCGGGACGCCTGCTCGGCATCAACCCGTTCGACCAGCCTGACGTCGAGAGCGCCAAGAAGGCAGCCCGTGCCCTCCTCGACCAGGGCCTGGGCACCGCAGAGGCTCCCGCCGCCACCGACGGTGCGGTGGAGATCCGCGCCCTCGGGGGTGACTGGCTGGGTGACGCCGCCACCGTGTCCGACGCCGTGACCGCCCTGTTCGACCAGCTCGACCCGGAGCACGGCTACGTCGCGGTCATGGCCTACCTCGACCGGCTCACCGACGCCGCCCTGGCCGACGTGCGGGCGGGGCTGGCCCGCCATACCGGACGTCCCACGACGTTCGGCTGGGGGCCGCGCTTCCTGCACTCCACCGGCCAGTTCCACAAGGGTGGCCCGCCGACCGGCGTCTACCTCCAGATCACGACCGCACCCCACGAGGACCTCGCGATCCCCGGACGCGAGTTCAGCTTCGGCGACTTCATCGCCAGCCAGGCCGCCGGTGACGCCCAGGTGCTCGCCGAGCACCAGCGCCCGGTCCTGCAGCTGCACCTGACCGACCACGACGCCGGGTTGGCACAGGTCAGCGAGGTGCTCTCCCAGCTCTCCCCCACGGAAGGCGACGCATGAGTCCGACCCGAGTGGCGCAGGGTGCCAACCCCCTGCGCGACCCGCGCGACAAGCGACTCCCCCGCATCGCCGGCCCCTCGGGCCTGGTGCTGTTCGGAGTCACCGGCGACCTGGCCCGCAAGAAGCTCATGCCGGCGATCTACGACCTCGCGAACCGTGGTCTGCTGCCGCCGGGCTTCTCGCTGGTCGGTTTCGCCCGTCGCGACTGGGCCGACCAGGACTTCGGCAAGATCGTCTACGACGCGGTCAAGCAGTACGCCCGCACGCCGTTCCGCGAGGACGTGTGGCGCAACCTCGCCGAGGGCTTCCGGTTCGTGCCGGGCACGTTCGACGACCCCAACGCCTTCGACCTGCTCGCGACCACCGTCAAGAACCTCGAGGCCGAGCGCGGCACCGGTGGCAACCTCGCGTTCTACCTGTC
This sequence comes from Pedococcus sp. P2_E4, assembly GCF_056403935.1. NCBI lineage: Bacteria > Bacillati > Actinomycetota > Actinomycetes > Micrococcales > Intrasporangiaceae > Pedococcus > Pedococcus sp. P2_E4. Next base: position 143,233 of record NZ_JBFUEO010000003.1, read on the forward strand.
GATCCCGCCCGGGTTCTTCTCGGTGGTGTGTGAGCAGCTCGAGCGCTCGGGGCTGAGCAAGCCCGAGGGCGACTCGTGGCGACGCGTGGTCATCGAGAAGCCGTTCGGCCACGACCTCACCAGCGCCCGCGAGCTCAATGACATCGTCGAGGGCGTGTTCCCGCCCGACGCGGTGTTCCGGATCGACCACTACCTCGGCAAGGAGACGGTCCAGAACCTCCTGGCGCTGCGCTTCGCCAACCAGATGTTCGAGCCGGTGTGGAACGCCAACTACGTCGACCACGTGCAGATCACCATGGCCGAGGACATCGGCATCGGTGGGCGCGCGGGCTACTACGACGGCATCGGCGCCGCCCGCGACGTGATCCAGAACCACCTGCTCCAGCTGCTGGCCCTGACCGCGATGGAGGAGCCCGTCTCGTTCGAGGCCGACCACCTGCGCGCCGAGAAGGAGAAGGTCCTCTCGGCGGTGCGGCTGCCCAAGGACCTCGCCAAGGCCACGGCCCGCGGTCAGTACGCCGGCGGGTGGCAGGGTGGCGAGCAGGTCATCGGCTACCTCGACGAGGACGGCGTGGCCAAGACCTCGCACACCGAGACGTATGCCGCGATGAAGGTCGAGATCGACTCACGCCGCTGGGCCGGCGTGCCGTTCTACCTGCGGACGGGCAAGCGGCTCGGCAAGCGGGTCACCGAGATCGCCGTCGTGTTCAAGAAGGCCCCGCACCTGCCGTTCAGCCACACGGCGACGGAGGAGCTCGGGCAGAACGCGATCGTCATCCGCGTGCAGCCCGACGAGGGGATCACGATGCGGTTCGGGGCCAAGGTGCCTGGTGCCCAGATGGAGGTGCGCGACGTGACGATGGACTTCGGCTACGGCCGCGCCTTCACCGAGTCGAGCCCGGAGGCCTACGAGCGGCTGATCCTCGATGTCCTGCTCGGCGACCCGCCGCTGTTCCCGCGCCACGAGGAAGTCGAGCTCTCCTGGCAGATCCTCGACCCGGTCGAGGCGTTCTGGGCCAAGCAGAAGAAGCGCCCCGACTCCTACGTCGCGGGCGGCTGGGGGCCCGCCAGCGCCGACGAGATGATGCACCGCGACGGCCGGGTCTGGAGGATGCCATGATCGTCGACCTGCCCAACACGACAACCGTCGCGATCAGCAAGAAGCTCGTGCGGCTGCGCCAGGACACCGGCGCGATGGCCCTCGGTCGCGTCCTGACCATGCTCATCGTCGTCGACGAGGCCGACGCCGAGGGGGCCATCGAGGCGGCCAACGACGCCAGCCGCCAGCACCCGTGCCGCATCATCGCCGTCGTCATCGGCAACAAGCGCGGGCAGTCCCGCATCGACGGCCAGATCCGGGTCGGGGGTGACGCCGGAGCGAGCGAGGTCATCGTGCTGCGGCTCTACGGCCCGCTCACCGACCACGGCCGCAGTGTGGTCATCCCCCTGATGCTGCCCGACTCCCCCGTCGTCGCCTGGTGGCCCACGGCCGCGCCCGCCAACGTCTCGACCGACCCGATCGGCTCGATGGCCCAGCGCCGGATCACCGACGCCGCCGAGGCCAGCTCCCCCAAGGCCGCCCTCAAGGGCCGCGCCAAGAACTACGCGCGGGGCGACTCGGACCTGGCCTGGTCCCGGATCACGCTCTGGCGCGGGCTGCTCGCGGCCGCCCTCGACCAACCGCCCTTCGAGCCCGTCCTCGAGGCCACCGTCACGGGCGGGACCGACTCGCCGTCGACCGACCTGCTCGCCGCGTGGCTCGCGCAGACCCTCAAGTGCCCGGTGACGCGGGCGAGGACGCGGCCCGGCACCGGCATGGTCAGTGTCCGCCTCGAGCGTCGCAGCGGTGCGATCGACCTGGTCCGCCCCGACGGCGCGATCGCCACCCTGACGCAGCCGGGCCAGCCGACGCGCCGGATCTCGCTGGCTCGCCGGGCGACGGCCGAGTGCCTGGCCGACGAGCTGCGACGACTCGACCCCGACGAGATATACGACGAGACCATCCGCAAGGGCCTGCCCCGCATCGGAGCCCGGTCCGTGACGGCGAGCGAGGCCGTGCGTGAGGGCGAAGCCCCCTCGGTGGCCGAGGCCGAGCGCGCCTCCAAGCGGATCGCGCGGGCCAACTCGAAGGCCGCCAGCTCCCAGATGGTGACAGCGCCCCCACCGGCCCCGAGCAGCGACCCCAAGGTCGTGAAGAAGGCGGCCGCCAGTCAGCTCGCCAAGGCCAAGGACGCTGGTCCCACCTCCAAGGCCAGGGCTGCGACGAAGGCCTCGAAGGGTTCGTCGTGACCGCCCGCCCGGCGGTCGTCGTCCACCCTGACAAGCAGGCTGTCGCCGACGCAGGGGCGGCTCGCCTGGTCACTACGCTGCTGGACGTCCAGGCCGAGGGGCGCACACCCCACGTGACACTGACCGGCGGCTCCCTGGGTTCGGCGATCATCGCCTCGATCCTGCAGGTGCCCGCGCACCGGGCCGTCGACTGGTCCAACGTGTCGGTGTGGTGGGGCGACGAGCGCTACCTGCCTGCCGGCGACCCGGACCGCAACGACACCCAGAACGACGCCGCGGGGCTGGACCGCCTCGGCCTGGATCCGGCCAACGTGCACCGGGTCGCCGGCCCCGACACGAGTGAGTCGGCGGAGGCCAGTGCGCTGGCGTACTCCGAGGCGCTGCGCCGGCACGGCAGCGGCGGCACCTGGGACATCGTGATCCTCGGCGTGGGCCCGGACGCGCACGTCGCGTCGCTGTTTCCCGGGCATCCGGCGCAGCTCAGCGCGGATGCCATCGCCGTCGCGGTGCACGACTCCCCCAAGCCACCACCGGACCGGGTCTCGCTGACGTTCGAGTGCCTGGGCCGCGCCGAGCGGGTCTGGTTCCTCGTGGCCGGTGCCGACAAGGCGCATGCGGTGGCGGTCTCGCTGGCCGGAGCCGACCCGGCCGAGTCGTCGGCGGCGCAGGTGCACGGCATCCGCGAGACCATCTGGCTGGTCGACGCCGACGCCGCCAGCGAGCTCGCAGGCTGAGCCGCGCACTCCCCCACGATCACCAGACGCGCGAAGCCCCSCACCGGAGCAGTCCGGGCGGGGCTTCGCAGCGACGTGCGAGGTGCGAGGTGCGTGACGACTACTGGATGAGCTTGCGGTCGCGCAGGGTCGCCAGGGCCTCTTCGAGGATGGCCTTGCCGTCGGCGTCGGAGCGGCGCTCCTTCACGTAGGCCAGGTGCGTCTTGTAGGGCTCGACCTTCGGCGGGGCGGGCGGGTTGGCCTCGTCCTGGCCGGCCGGGAAGCCACAGCGCGGGCAGTCCCAGGTCTCGGGGACCGCCAGGCCTGGCTCCTCGGCGAACGAGGGGCGCGTCTGGTGGCCGTTGGCGCACCAGTACGACACGAAGACCCGGGGGGCCGCCTCGCCGCGCTCGGCCTCGCCCATCGGGCCGGCGCCGACACGGCTGCCGCGGATTGCGTTTCCACCTGCCATGGTTGCTCAGGTTCCCTTCGGGTCGGGGGTGTTCAGGACGAGAAGCGGTCGATGAGACCGATGCCGACGATGCAGGCGAACCACACGATGCCCACCGCGACGGTGAAGCGGTCGAGGTTGCGCTCGGCCACCGACGACGAGCCCAGCGAGGTGGACATGCCACCGCCGAACATGTCGGACAGACCCCCACCCTTGCCCTTGTGCAGCAGGACCAGCAGGGTCAGGAACAGACCACCGATGACCAGCAGGACCTGCAGGCCAATGCGAACGGCTTCCACGGTAGTGATCACCCATCGTGTCGAGGTTGGAACGGCCACCAAGAGGCAGCGACGGTCAGGATACCTGTTCGACCGCTACGCGGTTGCCAGGTGGTCCTTGTAGCGGCAGATCGAGGCGAACTCGGCGGGGTCGATCGACGCGCCACCGACGAGGGCGCCGTCCACGTCCTCCTGCGCCATGATCGCGGCGACGTTGCCCGCCTTGACGGACCCGCCGTAGAGCACGCGCACCGCGTCGGCCAGGTCACCCGAGTAGAGCTCGGCCAGCTTGGTGCGGATCGCCGCACACACCTCCTGGGCGTCCTGCGGCGTCGCGACCTCGCCCGTGCCGATCGCCCACACGGGCTCGTAGGCGACGACGATCGTCTTGGCCTGCTCGGCGGTGACATCCGCGAGGCCGGCCTCGAGCTGCATGAGGACGTGCTCCAGGTGCGTCCCGGCCTGTCGGACCTCGAGGTGCTCCCCGACGCAGAAGATGGGGGTCAGGCCGTGGCGGTAGGCCGCCTTGACCTTGGCGTTGACGACGTCCTCGGACTCGCGGTGGTACTCGCGTCGCTCGCTGTGCCCCGCGAGCACGTAGGTGCAGCCCAGCTTGGCGAGGAACGCGCCGGAGACCTCGCCGGTGTAGGCGCCCGAGTCGTGCATCGACAGGTCCTGCGCGCCGAAGACCAGCTCGAGCCGGTCGCCGTCGATCAGCGTCTGCACCGAGCGCAGGTCGGTGAACGGCGGCAGCACCGCAACCTCGACGGCCCCGAAGTCGTGCCGGCCGTCGCGCAGGGTCCAGTCGAGCTTCTGCACGAGGTGGGTGGCCTGCAGGTGGTCGAGATTCATCTTCCAGTTGCCCGCCATGAGCGGGGTGCGACCGGAGGACTTGGGTGCCATGGAGGTTTCCTTTGGTGGTATGCCGGTGGGCCGGGCTCGCTGCCCGGCCCACCGAGGGTAGTTGGTCCGCGCTGGGTCAGGCGGTGGTCTCGTCGAGCACCGTCAGCCCGGGGAGCTCCTTGCCCTCGAGGTACTCGAGGCTGGCGCCGCCGCCGGTCGAGATGTGGCCGAACTGGCCGTCCTCGTAGCCGAGCTGGCGCACCGCGGCCGCGGAGTCTCCGCCACCCACCACCGTGAGCGCACCGTCCTCGGTCAGCTCGACCAGGGCCTGCGCGACGGCTGCCGTGCCCGCGGCATACGGCTGCATCTCGAAGGCGCCCATCGGGCCGTTCCAGAACACGGTCCGGCAGTCCTTGAGCTTCTCGGCGAAGAGCACCCCGGACTCGGGGCCGATGTCCAGGCCCATCCGGTCGGCCGGGATCGCCCCGGCAGCCACGACCTCGTGGTCCGCCTCGGCGGAGAACTCGGTGGCGGCGACGATGTCGACGGGCAGGACGATCTCGACCCCGCGCTCCTTGGCCTGGTCGAGGTAGCCCCGGACCGCCTCGACCTGGTCCTGCTCAAGCAGCGAGCTGCCGACCTCGTAGCCCATCGCCTTGAAGAAGGTGAACACCATCCCGCCACCGATGAGCAGCCGGTCCGCGGTGCCGAGCAGGCTGTCGATGACGCCCAGCTTGTCGGAGACCTTGGCGCCGCCGAGCACCACGGCATAGGGGCGCTCGGGCTCGACCGTGAGGCGTCGCAGGACGCCCACCTCGGTCTCGACGAGCCCGCCCACCGCCGACGGGAGCAGTCGCGCCACGTCGTAGACCGAGGCCTGCTTGCGGTGGACCACGCCGAACCCGTCGGAGACGAAGACGTCGGCCAGCGACGCGAGCTGGCGGGCGAACTCGGCCCGCTCCTCGTCGTTCTTGGCGGTCTCACCCGGGTTGAAGCGCAGGTTCTCGAGCAGCACGACGTCGCCGTCCTGAGCCGCCTCGACCGCTGCCCGCGCGCTCTCGCCCACGGTGTCGGTGGCGAACGTGACCTCACGGCCGAGCACCTCGTCGAGGCGCGCGGCGACGGGGGCGAGCGAGTAGCGCTCCTCGGGGGCGCCCTTGGGACGTCCGAGGTGGGCGCACACGACGACGCGGGCACCCGCCTCGGAGAGCGCGCGGATCGTCGGCGCCGACGCGCGGATCCGCCCGTCGTCGGTGATGGTCGTGCCGTCCAGGGGCACGTTGAGGTCGGACCGGACGAGGACGCGCTTGCCGCGCAGGTCGCCCAGCTCGGAGACGGACTTCATCAGCAGTGGCCGGCCCGCGTCAGAGGGACTGGCCGACGAGGACCACGAGGTCGGCGAGGCGGTTGGAGTAGCCCCACTCGTTGTCGTACCAGCCGATGACCTTGACCTGGTTGCCGATGACCTTGGTCAGGCCCGCGTCGAAGATGCAGGACGCCGGGTCCGTCTCGATGTCCTTGGAGACGATGGCGTCCTCGGTGTAGACGAGGATGCCCTTGAGCGGGCCCTCGGCCGCAGCCTTGACGGCGGCGTTGACCTCGTCAGCGGTCGTCTCGCGACCGGCCTCGAAGGTGAGGTCGGTGGCCGAGCCGGTGGCGATCGGCACGCGCAGCGCGAACCCGTCGAGCTTGCCCTTGAGCTCGGGCAGCACGAGGCCGATGGCCTTGGCAGCGCCGGTCGAGGTCGGCACGATGTTGAGCGCGGCGGCGCGGGCGCGACGCAGGTCCTTGTGCGGGGCGTCCTGGAGGTTCTGGTCCTGTGTGTAGGCGTGGATGGTCGTCATCAGGCCCTTGACGATGCCGAACTCGTCGTTGAGGACCTTGGCCATCGGGCCCAGGCAGTTCGTCGTGCAGGACGCGTTGGAGATGATGGTGTGCTTCGCGGCGTCGTACTGGTCGTCGTTGACGCCCATGACGATGGTGATGTCCTCGTTGGACGCCGGCGCGGAGATGATGACCTTCTTGGCGCCACCGTCGATGTGGGCCTTGGCCTTGGTCGCATCCGTGAAGAAGCCGGTGGACTCGACGACGATGTCGGCGCCGACGGAGGCCCAGTCGATCTTGGCGGGGTCGCGCTCCTCGAAGACCCGGAAGGTCTTGCCGCCGGCCGTGATCGAGGTGTCGTCGTAGGTCACCTCACCGGGGAAGCGGCCCAGGATGGAGTCGTACTTGAGCAGGTGGGCCAGCGTCTTGTTGTCCATCAGGTCGTTGGTCGCCACGACCTCGATGTCGGCTCCCGACGCCTCGATGGCACGGAAGAAGTTGCGGCCGATGCGGCCGAAGCCGTTGATACCTACGCGAACAGTCACGATGCCAAGTCCTTCTCACGATGGGGACGGTATGCCGCGTGCTGCGGCACGGAATTGCTCGTCACGGAGCCTATCGAGCAGGCCGGTCAGGAGTCACGGCGGTCCGGCGTACGGGCGGGTAACTGGTGACTGCAGCCACTCAGGAGTCCCCGCCGAACAGGTCGCGGGTGTAGACCTTGTCGGCCACGGACTCCAGCTCGGGGACCATCCGGTTGGCGATGATGACGTCGGAGGTCGCCGCGAACTCGTCGAAGTCGCGGATCACCCGCGACCCGAAGAACTCGTCGTCGGCGAGGGCGGGTTCGAACACGACGACCGCCACGCCCTTGGCCTTGATCCGCTTCATGATCCCCTGCACGCTGCTGGACCGGAAGTTGTCGGAGCCGGACTTCATGATGAGCCGGTGGATGCCGACCACCCGGGGGTTGCGACGCAGCACGTCGGTCGCGATGAAGTCCTTGCGGGTGGTGTTGGCAGTGACGATCGCCTCGATGAGGCTCTGCGGGACGTTGCGGTAGTTCGCCAGCAGCTGCTTGGTGTCCTTGGGCAGGCAGTAACYGCCGTAGCCGAACGAGGGGTTGTTGTAGCCGGGGCCGATGCGCGGGTCGAGGCCGACGCCCTCGATGATCTGGCGGGTGTCGAGGTCGTGGGTCACCGCGAAGGTGTCGAGCTCGTTGAAGAACGCCACGCGCATCGCGAGGTAGGTGTTGGCGAAGAGCTTGATCGCCTCGGCCTCGGTGCTGTCGGTGAGCAGCACCGGCACGTCGCTCAGCTGCGCTCCCTCGACCAGCAGGTCGGCGAAGGCCCTGCCCCGCTCGCCACGCTCTCCCACGACGATCCGTGACGGGTTGAGGCTGTCCCAGAGGGCGCGGCCCTCGCGGAGGAACTCGGGGCTGAAGATGAGGTTGTCGGTGCCGAGCCGGGCCGCGAGGTCGGCCGTGAATCCCACCGGCACCGTCGACTTCACCACCATGACCGCAGCCGGGTTGGCGGCTGCCACGTCGGACGCGACCTTCTCGACGGTCGAGGTGTTGAAGTAGTTGGTCACCGGGTCGTAGTCCGTGGGGGTGGCGATGACGACGAACTGCGCGTCGGCGTACGCCTCGTCCGGGTCGTCGGTGAACGTGAGCCGCAGGTCGCGGTTGACCAGGAAGTCCTCGATCTCGGGGTCGCTGATCGGGCTGTGTCCCTCACGCAGCCGCGCGATCCGGTCGCGGTCGATGTCGAAGGCGATGACGTCGTGGTGCTGCGCCAGCAGGACGGCCATCGACAGCCCGACATAGCCGGTGCCGACGACCGCGATGCGCGTGTTCACGCCTCCAGCATGTCAGGCGTGAGGTTGGCATCGGTGCCGGGGATGCCGAGGTCCTGGGCGCGCTTGTCGGCCATGGCGAGCAGCCGGCGGATGCGTCCCGCGACGGCGTCCTTGGTCATCGGCGGCTGGGCCAGCTGCCCCAGCTCCTCGAGGGAGGCCTGCTTGTGCTCGAGCCGCAGGGAGCCGGCCTCGCGCAGGTGGTCCGGGATGTCCTCGCCGAGGATCTCCATGGCACGCTGCACCCGTGCCCCGGCGGCCACCGCTGCACGGGCCGAACGCCGCAGGTTGGCGTCGTCGAAGTTGGCCAGCCGGTTGGCGGTGGCGCGGACCTCGCGGCGCATCCGGCGCTCCTCCCACGCCATGACGGCGTCGTGCGCGCCGAGCCGGGTGAGCATCGCCCCGATGGCGTCGCCGTCGCGGATCACGACCCGGTCGACGCCCCGCACCTCACGGGCCTTGGCCTGGATCCCGAGGCGTCGGGCCGCACCCACGAGGGCGAGCGCCGCCTCGGGTCCGGGGCAGGTCACCTCGAGGGCCGACGAGCGCCCGGGCTCGGTGAGGGAGCCGTGGGCGAGGAACGCACCTCGCCACGCTGCCTCGGCGTCGCACGCGGAGGCGCTGACGACCTTGGGCGGCAGGCCCCGGACCGGACGGCCGCGGGCGTCGATCAGACCAGTCTGCCGAGCGAGGGCCTCGCCGTCCTGGACGACGCGCACGACGTAGCGCGACCCCTTGCGGAGGCCGCCGGCGGCGAGCACGAGCACCTCGGAGGGGTGGCCGTAGAGGTCGGAGATGTTCTTGCGCAGGCGCCGAGCCGCGTTGGCGGTGTCGAGCTCGGCCTCGACCACGATGCGCCCCCCGACGATGTGCAGCCCACCGGCGAAGCGCAAGGTCGCCGCGACCTCGGACTTGCGGCAACAGGGCTTCGTGACGTCGAGTCTGCTGAGCTCGTCCTTGACCCGCGCCGTCATCGCCATGCCGTCATCCTGCCATTTCCCCGTGGTGCTTCGGTGGGGATGCCCCCACCCGGTGTCTACCGTGCGTGATGCCGCGCCTCATGCCGCTCGCAGGCAGCCACTCACCCGAAGACGTCACGATATGCCGCTGCGAGCCGCAGCGTGTCATGGTGCCCCGGTTCGCCGCGTTTGGCCACCTGGGTGATGACGACCTGCGCCCCGAGCCGGGCCGCGACGTCGCGCAGGGCCGCCTCGTCGTCGACCGCCCCGGGGTCGGCGAGCACGACATCCAGACGCAGGCGGGGCGCGTGGTCGGCGAGCACCTCGACCTGGTGGGCGGCGCTGAAGCCCGCCGTCTCGCCGGACGCCTCGAGGTTGAGGGTGAGCAGCCGCCGCGCCGTGGTGTCGTGGAGCGCCTGGCGCAGCGCCGGCACCATCAGGTGCGGCATCACGGAGGTGAACCACGACCCGGGGCCGAGGACGACCCAGTCGGCGGCCCGGACCGCGTCGATCGTCTCGGGGGCAGCCGGCGGGTCCTCGGGCTCGAGGGCGATGCTCAGCACGGTGCCGCGGGTGGTGGCCACCGCCACCTGCCCGCGCACGGTGGTCACGGCCTGGGGAGCGGTGGGACCGGCACCCTGCACCTGGGCCGTGATCTCGAGGGGCACCGCGGCCATCGGCAGGACCCGCCCCTGCGCGTTGAGGAGTCGCCCGACGAGGTCGAGCCCGGCCACCGGGTCACGGTGCAGGTCCCACAGCGCGGCGATGAGCAGGTTGCCCAGGGCATGGCCGCCGAGCTGGCCGTCACCCCTGAACCGGTGCTGGAGCACGTCGCGCCAGGTGTGCCCCCACTCGGTGTCGTCGCAGAGCGCGGTCAGCGCCATCCGGAGGTCGCCGGGCGGCAGGACCCCGAACTCCTCGCGCAGCCGGCCGGACGAGCCCCCGTTGTCAGCCACGGTCACGACGGCGGTGATCTCGTCGCAGACCAGCTTGAGCGCGCTCAGCGAGGCGGCGAGCCCGTGCCCGCCCCCGAGCGCGACGACCGCGGGACCGCTCACTCCTGCCCCAGGTCGCGGTGCACGACGAAGGTCGCCACCTCGTCGCTCGTCAGCCTGGCCCGCAACGCCTCGGCCACCGCCACGGAGCGGTGCTTGCCGCCGGTGCAGCCGACCGCGACGGTGACGTAGCGCCTGCCCTCGCGGACGTAGCCGGCCGTCACCGGCTGCATCAGGGCGACGACCCGCTCGATGAACTCACCGGCCCCCTCCTGACCCAGGACGTAGTCGGACACGGCCTTGTCCTGGCCGGTGAAGTTGCGCAGCTCGGGGATCCAGAACGGGTTGGGCAGGAACCGCATGTCGAAGACGAAGTCGGCGTCCAGCGGGACGCCGTACTTGAACCCGAACGACATCACCGCGATCCGCATCCGAGGGCCGCCCTCGGGGGCGAACACCGGGTGGAGCTTCTTGGCGAGCTGGTGGACGTTGAGCCCCGAGGTGTCGATGACGATGTCGGCGACCGAGCGCAGGTCGGCGAGCAGGTCACGCTCCCGGGTGATGCCGTCGAGGAGGCGGCCGTCCCCCTGCAGGGGATGCGGCCGGCGGACCGACTCGAACCGCCGGACGATGGCCTCGTCGGTGGCGTCGAGGAAGACCAGGTTGGGAGACCATCCGCGGGACCGCAGTTCGTCGATCGCCGTCTGCAGGTGGTCGAAGAAGCCGCGCGCCCGGACGTCGACCACCGCCGCGATCCGTGGCAGGTCGACCCGCCGGGCCGCCTCGCCGGCCAGGTCGGTGAGCTCGACCAGGAGCTGTGGCGGCAGGTTGTCGACGACGTACCAGCCGGAGTCCTCGAGCACGTTGGCGGCCGTCGACCGCCCGGCACCGCTCATGCCCGTGACGATGACGAGCTCGGCCTGTCCCTCACTCACTGCCCTGCTCCGTCCTCGTCGAGAATCTCGCCGGTCATCAGGTTCACCGCGGGGGCGGCGGCACGCTGCGTGGCCAACTCTGCCGCAATAGTGGCGGCCAGCGCAGGGCCGATCCCCGAGACCGCCTGGAGGTCCTCGACGGAGGCAGCCCGGATGCGCTTGACCGAGCCGAACTCGCGCAGCAGCGCCTTGCGGCGGGTCTCGCCCAGCCCGGGGATGCCGTCGAGCACGCTGGTGGTCATCGCCTTGGACCTGCGCTGCCGGTGGAAGGTGATCGCGAAGCGGTGCGCCTCGTCGCGGACCCGCTGCAGGAGGTAGAGGCCCTCGCTGGTGCGCGGCAGGATCACCGGGTGGTCCTGCCCGGGCACCCAGACCTCCTCGAGGCGCTTGGCCAGCCCCACGACGGCCACGTCGTCGATCCCGAGGGTCGTGAGGGCCGAGTGGGCGGCGTTGACCTGCGGCAGCCCACCGTCGACGACGACGAGGTTGGGCGGGTAGGCGAACTTCTTGGGCTTGCCGGTGTCGGGGTCGATCCGGTCAGGCCCGGACGGCCCCTCGCCGGGGTCGGGCGCGATCTCGACGTCGGAGGCCTGGTCGCGGTCCTCGAGGTAGCGCTGGAACCGACGTGTCAGCACCTCGTCCATCGCGGCCGTGTCGTCGACCTCGGCACCGCGGACGATGAACCTGCGGTACTCGGACTTGCGCGCGAGCCCGTCCTCGAACACCACCATCGACCCCACAACCTGCGAGCCCTGGATGTGGCTGATGTCGTAGCACTCGATGCGCAGCGGGGCGTCCGAGAGGTCGAGCGACTCCTGGAGCTCCTGCAGCGCCTGGCTGCGCGCAGTGAGGTCGCCGGCGCGCGCCAGCTTGTGCCGGGCCAGCGACTGCTGGGCGTTGCGGTGCACGGTCTCCATGAGGGCCTTCTTGTCGCCGCGCTGGGGCACCCGCAGGTCGACCGCCGAACCCCGCAGGGACCCGAGCCAGGTCGAGACCGCCCCCGCGTCCTCGGGCCGCACCGGCACCAGCACCTCGCGCGGCACCCCGTCGCCCGACTCGCCGCCATAGACCTGCTGGAGCAGGTGGCCGACGATCTCGGGGAGCGTCTCGGCGTCCTTCTCGGCGACCCAGCCGCGCTGTCCGCGCACCCGCCCGCCACGCACGTGGAAGACCTGCACCGCGACCTCGAGCTCGTCGTCGGCGAGGGCGAACACGTCGGCGTCCGTGCCGTCGCCCAGGACGATGGCGGACTTCTCGAGCGCCTTGCCCAGGGCCACGAGGTCGTCGCGCAGCCGGGCGGCTTGCTCGAACTCCATGGCGTCGGAGGCGGCCTTCATCTCGCGCTCGAGCCGCTTGACGAAACGGGTCGTGTTGCCGGCCATGAAGTCGCAGAAGTCCTCGGCGATCGCGCGGTGCTCCTCGGCGGAGACCCGGCCGACACACGGCGCGGAGCACTTGTCGATGTAGCCCAGCAGGCACGGCCGACCCACCTGGCCCGCGCGCTTGAACACCCCGGAGGAGCAGGTGCGCAGGGGGAACACGCGCAGCAGCTGGTCGAGCGTCTCGCGGATCGCCCAGGCGTGGGCGTAGGGGCCGAAGTAGCGGGTGCCCTTGCGCTTGGCGCCGCGCATCACCTGCGCCCGGGGGAACTCCTCACCGAGGGTGACCGCGAGGTACGGGTAGGACTTGTCGTCGCGGTACTTGACGTTGAACCGGGGGTCGTACTCCTTGATCCAGGAGTACTCCAGCTGCAGGGCCTCGACCTCGTTGGCGACGACGGTCCACTCGACGCTCGCCGCGGTGGTGACCATGGTCGCGGTGCGCGGGTGGAGGGCGGCGATGTCCTGGAAGTAGGACGACAGTCGCGGGCGCAGCGACTTGGCCTTGCCGACGTAGACGACCCGACCGCTCGCATCGCGGAAGCGGTAGACCCCCGCATCGACCGGGATCTCGCCCGGGGCAGGACGGTACGTCGACGGGTCAGCCACGACTCCACTCTATGGAGCGCCACCGACGGGTCGTATGCCGCGTGGGCGCCCACGCGGCATACGACCCGTCACGTGCGGGTCACGTGACGGTGATGCCGTCCCCGCTGACCTTGACCGTCTTCTCGGCCAGCGCCGTGGTCGCAGGCCCGTTCTTGACCGCTCCGGTGGCGATGTCGAAGCTCGACCCGTGGCACGCGCAGTTGATGCTGCCGCCCGACACGCTGCTCACGATGCAGCCCTGGTGGGTGCAGACCGCGGTGAACGCCTTGAAGTCCCCTGCCGTCGGCTGGGTGACGACGACCTTCTGGTCGGAGAGGATCTTGCCGCCGCCCACGGGGATCGTGGCCTTGGAGATGGCGTCCTTGACGGCGTCGGTCGCCGCGCTGCCGGCCGAGTTGGCCGCGTCCGTGGCAGCGTCCCCCGCGCCACCGCACGCCGTGAGGCCGATCGCGCCCACGCCCACGAGGCCGGCCGAGGCGACCACCGTCCGGCGGGTCGGGCCACCCCCTGCGGGGATGTTGTCCGGGTTGTTCATCGGTGCACCTTTCGGTCGAGTCAGTGCTGATGTCGTTTCGCGGGCACCACGCTGCCGCGCCCGCCTGTGTCCATCCTGTGACGCTGCCACACCGCGCTCCGTCCGGGCGTCCCGAGGCTGGTAACGACATGAACACGGGCTTGCGTCAGGTGCCTGATTTCCCGCACGCAACGGTCTAACCTGCGAGTGCTTGCAGCAAACGTGAGCCGTCGAGCCCTCGCTCGTAGAAAATTTGTCTCAGGAGGAAACGTGCCTCAGCGTTCCGTGGTAGCCGTCGGCACCTCGCTGCTCGTGGCTTCTCTCGCGCTTGCCGGATGTGGCAACCGCGGCGAGAGCAACACCAACAGCAGTGGCGATGGTGGCGGCAAGGTCGCCAAGATCGGCGTCATCGCCCCCCTTTCGGGTGACCTGTCCGCACTCGGCAAGGGCATCCAGCACTCGGTCGAGCTGGCCGTCAAGCAGGCCAACGACTCGAAGGCCATCCCCGGCTGGACCCTCGAGGTCGAGGCAGTCGACGACGAGGCCAAGGCCGACGTCGGCAAGAACGCCGCCACCAAGCTCGCGGCGGACGACCAGGTCGTCGGCGTGGTCGGCAACCTCAACTCCAGCGTCAGCCAGCAGACCCAGCCGGTCTTCTCTGCCGCCAACATCACCCAGGTCTCGCCGGCCAACACCAACCCGACGCTGACCCGTGGTGCGGACCTCAAGGCCCGCCCCTACAAGACGTACTTCCGTACCTGCACCAACGACATCGTGCAGGGTGGCTTCGCTGCCAAGTACCTCCTCGACCAGGGCATCAAGACGGTCGCGACGATCCACGACAAGAAGACGTACGGCCAGGGCCTGGTGAGCTACTTCACCGAGGCCTACAAGAAGGGCGGCGGCACCATCGTGGCCGCCGAGACGATCAACCCGGACGAGTCCAACTACGGCCCGGTCGTCTCCAAGGTGGCCCCGAAGAAGCCCGGCGCGGTCTTCTACGGTGGCGAGTACCCGCAGGCTGGTCCGCTGTCCAAGCAGATGAAGGCCGGTGGCCTGGCTGTTCCGCTCATGGGTGGCGACGGCATCTTCGACCCGAAGTACATCGAGCTCGGTGGAGCCAACAACGACCTCGCCACCTCGGTCGGCGCCCCGACTGACAGCACGGACGCGGGCAAGACCTTCCTCGCTGCGTACGACGCGGAGAAGTACGCCGAGCCGTCCGCTGCCTACGGCGGCTACTCCTACGACGCCGCCAACGCGATCATCGCCGCGCTGAAGGTGTCGCTCAAGGACGCCAAGGACGCCAAGAGCGCCCGTCAGCCCACGGTCGACGCCATGTCGGGCGTGTCCTTCGACGGTGTCACCGGCACGGTGAAGTTCGACGAGTTCGGCGACACGCTCGCCAAGGTCATCACCGGCTACAAGGTCGACGGCGGCAAGTGGGTCGCGGTCAAGACCGAGACGCTGAGCTGAGCGGCTGAGCCCGGCTGAGGTCACTCGGCCGGGCTCACTCAGAAGTAACTGGTTCAAGCAGGGGCGGGCGGGTGCCCGCCCCTGCTTGAATGTGCGGCACCCCTGCTTTCATGTGCCACCACCACCACAGAGAGGTACCGGGTTAGCGATGACCGAGTTCCTGCAACAGATTGTGAACGGGCTGACACTGGGGTCGTTGTACGCCCTCATTGCCGTCGGCTACACCGTGGTCTACGGGATCGTCCAGCTGATCAACTTCGCCCACGGCGAGGTGTTCATGATCGGCGCGTTCGGGGCCCTCGCCACCTGGACCGTGCTCTTCAAGGGACAGACCGGGCTGTGGGTGCTCCCGGTCATGGTCCTCGGAGCCGTGGCCGTGTCGGTGCTCACCGCCGTCGTGATGGAGCGGGTCGCCTACCGACCCCTGCGCAACGCCCCACGACTGGCGCCCCTCATCACCGCCATCGGCATCTCGGTCTTCCTCCAGGAGGCCGTCCGCCTCTTCTACCCGGGTGCCAAGAGCAAGCTGCCCTTCCCCGAGATCGACGTCGTGACAGGTTCGGCCCTGTCCATCGGCGGCCTCACCATCCAGCGCGCTGCGGTCTTCACCGTCGGCGCGCTGCTCATGTGTGCCGCGCTGCTCTGGTACTTCGTCAACCGCACGAGGCTCGGCCAGGGCATGCAGGCCGTCTCGCAGGACCCCGACACCGCCCAGCTCATGGGGATCAACGTCAACCTCATCATCGTGATCGCGTTCGCCGTGGGTGCCGCCCTGGCCGCGATCGCGGGCGTCGCCCAGGGCCTGCTCAACTCCAACATCGACTTCCGGATGGGCTTCCTCGCCGGCCTCAAGGCCTTCACGGCCGCGGTCCTCGGCGGCATCGGCAACATCCAGGGCGCCGTCGTCGGCGGCCTCGCGCTCGGTATCGCCGAGTCCATGGCCACCCAGTTCATCCCCGGCCAGTTCGGCGGATCGGCCTGGAAGGACGTGTGGGCGTTCGCGCTCCTCATCCTCGTCCTGGTCTTCCGACCACAGGGCCTCCTCGGCGCAAGGGTGGTGGACCGCGCATGAGCACTTCAACCCAGGTCGTCGAGCACGACGACGAGCGCAAGGTCCCCCTCCTCGAGCGCTTCCCCGGTCGCGGCAGTGCCGCCGCGTGGCCGCTCGGCCTCGCCGGCGTCGTCCTGCTGGTCGCCGGCTGCTTCCTCTCCTGGAGCTACACGAACGACGTCCTCGGGGACCTGTCGATCAACTTCTACCCCGGCGGCGTGCAGATCGTCATGATCGTGCTCGGGCTCGTCGCGCTGGGGTTCCTGCTGGCCCACCAGGGCCCGCTCACCCGCCTGGGTGAGTGGCTGGACTCCGCCACCGCCGTCCGGGTCCTCGGGCTCGGTGCGCTGGCCTACATGACGCTCACGCTGGTGCTCATCGCCTACCAGTCGGGCGGGCTCGTCAACGTCAACCCGGGTGGCTGGGTGTCCTTCCTCGGCGCCCTGCTGCTGGCCGCGTCGGGCCTCATGCTGTTCCCCCGCAGCCACAAGGACCCGCTGTTCGCCAAGACGTCGTCGTGGCTCGAGATCAGCACGATCATCGCGATGATGGCGCTGGTGCTCTTCGGCGCCGCCTACGCGCTCGGCGTCGACGACGGTGGCAGCTTCGTGCTCTTCCTCGTGTTCATCGGGGCCGTGGCCCTAGCCCTGGCCAAGGCCGGCGCGTTCACGTGGGTCAGCCTGATCGCCCAGAAGAACCGCCAGGTGCTGATGCTCGGCGCGTTCGCCGTGGCCTTCCTGTTCCCCTTCACGCAGGGCGGTTCCGACGAGAACATGTCGATCGCGACCCAGGTCCTGATCTTCGCGGCCACCGCGCTGGGCCTCAACATCGTCGTCGGGCTCGCCGGTCTGCTCGACCTCGGGTACATCGCCTTCCTCGGAGCCGGTGCCTACGTCGGCGCGACGCTGTCCAGCTCGACGTTCGCGACGATCGGGTGGAAGCCGCCGTTCATCGTGGTCGTGCTGCTGGGCGCGATGTTCTCCGCCACCCTGGGACTCATCATCGGATCCCCCACGCTGCGGGTCTCCGGCGACTACCTGGCCATCGTGACGCTCGCCTTCGGTGAGATCTTCCGCCTCACGATGGGCAACCTCGACGGCTCCAACGGACCCGACCTCACCAACGGTCCCAACGGAATCCCCGCCATCCCCGACCTGAAGCTCGGCTCGTTCGACTTCGGCCAGCCGCACGACATCCTCGGCATCACGCTGGGCAGGTTCGCGAACTACTACTTCCTGCTCCTGCTGATCGCGGGGATCATCATCACGATCTTCTCCCGGCTCAACAACAGCCGGATCGGTCGTGGCTGGGTTGCCATCCGCGAGGACGAGAAGGCTGCCGAGGCCATGGGCGTCAACGTCTTCGGGCTCAAGCTGTTCGCCTTCGCCGGTGGTGCGTTCCTCGCCGGCATGGCCGGCACGGTCAAGGCCCACCACGACGTCTCGGTCTCCCCTGACCAGTACGTGTTCCTCGAGTCGGCGTTCCTGCTCGCGGCGATCGTCCTCGGCGGCATGGGCACCGTTGCCGGTGTCCTCGTGGGTGCCACGATCCTCAAGCTCCTCCCCGAGAAGCTGCGGTTCGTCGCCGACTACCGGCTGCTCATCTTCGGTCTGCTGCTCGTGCTGATGATGCGATTCCGCCCGGAGGGTCTCGTGGCCAGCCAGCGGCGCAAGCTCGAGTTCCACGAGGACGACGAGGAGCTCGCGCAACGAATAGAAGAGGTCCATCTCGAGGAGCAGGAGGCCACGGCATGACCGTCACCGACACGCCCCCCACCACCGCGGCACCCGCCGCGGGCGCGACCATCCTGCAGGCCCGCGGTGTGACGATGCGCTTCGGCGGCCTCACGGCCGTCAAGGACGTCGACATGACCGTCAACGAGGGCGAGATCGTCGGCCTCATCGGCCCGAACGGGGCCGGCAAGACCACGTTCTTCAACTGCCTCACCGGGCTCTACAAGCCGACCGAGGGCGAGGTGACGCTGATGGGGTCGGTGATCCCACCGCGTCCCCGCGCCGTCGTGATCGCCGGCATGGCCCGCACGTTCCAGAACATCCGGCTGTTCGCGAACATGACCGCCCTCGAGAACGTCATGGTGGGGCGCTACTGCCGCACCAGCTCGATGGCGCTCACGTCGATCCTGCGGGGCCCCAAGTTCCGTAAGGAGGAGGCAGCCACCCGCCAGCGGGCCCAGGAGCTCCTGGACTTCGTGGGGCTGGGCAAGTCGGCCGAGCACCTCGCGCGCAACATGCCGTACGGCGACCAGCGCCGGCTCGAGATCGCCCGCGCCCTGGCCACCGACCCGAAGCTCATCCTGCTCGACGAGCCCACGGCCGGCATGAACCCCCAGGAGACCAGGCAGGCCAGTGACCTGATCTTCAAGATCCGCGACAGCGGTCTGGCCGTCGTGGTGATCGAGCACGACATGCGGTTCATCTTCAACCTCTGCGACCGCGTGCTCTGTCTGGTCCGCGGCGAGGTGCTCGTCGAGGGCACCCCGGCCGAGGTGCAGTCCGACCCCAGGGTCATCGAGGCGTACATCGGCGGTGGCGACGACGACGAGGCCGATGAGGCGTCGCCCGACGATGCCCCTGCCACGACCACGGAGGTGGACCAGTGAGCGCCATGCTCGAGGTCAAGGACCTCGTCGTCACGTACGGCAAGATCAAGGCCGTCAAGGGCATCAGCTTCTCGGTCGACGAGGGCGAGGTGGTCACGCTGATCGGCACCAACGGCGCCGGCAAGACCACCACCCTGCGGACGATCTCGGGTCTGCTGCGCCCCGCGAGCGGTTCGATCCGCTTCAAGGGCAACCGCATCGACGACACCCCAGCCCACTCCATCGTGACGCTCGGCCTGGCCCACTCGCCCGAGGGCCGGCGGATCTTCCCGCGGCTCTCGGTCGAGCAGAACCTGCTGCTGGGCGCGTTCGCGCGCCGCGACGGCGACATCAGGAAGGACCTCAAGGCCGCCTACGACCTCTTCCCGATCCTGGGTGAGCGCAGCAACCAGCCGGCTGGGACCTTCTCCGGTGGCGAGCAGCAGATGCTCGCCATGGGCCGGGCCATGATGAGCCGCCCCAAGCTGCTCATGCTGGACGAGCCGTCGATGGGCCTGTCACCCATCATGATGAAGCGCATCATGACCACGGTGACCACGCTCCAGGAGCAGGGCACGACCATCCTGCTCGTGGAGCAGAACGCCCAGGCCGCGCTCAACCGGGCCAACAAGGGCTACGTCCTCGAGGTCGGCAAGATCGTCCTCTCCGGCACGGGCAAGGAGCTGCTCGCCAGCGACGACGTCCGCAAGGCCTACCTCGGCGAGGACTGACCGAGCCGACCCCGGTATGCCGCCCAGCCGGCATACGCACGAACGGCGCCTCCCGGACGGGGGCGCCGTTCGGCTGTCGAGACGAGCCCTAGCGCGCGCGCCGGGGCGAGGCGGCTTGGGTGGAGGCCTTCTTCGCGACCGGCTTGGTGACAGTGGCCCGCTTCGCGGTCGTCTTCGTGGCGGTGGCCTTCTTCGCCGGGGCCTTCTTCGCCGAGGCCTTGGTGGCGGCCGTTGTGGTGGTGGCCGTTGTGGTGGCGGCCGTCGCGGTCCTGGTCTTGGTGGGCGCAGCCGCCGCAGCCGTGCGCTTGGCGCCAGTCGGCCGCTGCGGCGTCCGCGCGCTGCGCGCGAGGATCGGCGCGAGGAAGCGACCGGTGTGGCTCTCCTCGACCTCGGCCACCTGCTCGGGCGTGCCCTCGGCGATCACGCGCCCACCGCCGTTGCCGCCCTCGGGGCCCATGTCGACCACCCAGTCGGCGTTCTTGATGACGTCGAGGTTGTGCTCGATGACGATGACGGAGTTGCCCTTGTCGACCAGCCCCTGCAAGACGATGAGCAGCTTGCGGATGTCCTCGAAGTGCAGCCCCGTCGTCGGCTCGTCGAGGACGTAGACGGTGCGGCCAGTGGATCGCTTCTGCAGCTCGGAGGCGAGCTTGACGCGCTGGGCCTCCCCACCGGAGAGCGTGGGAGCGGGCTGGCCGAGCCGGACGTAGCCGAGTCCGACGTCGTTGAGCGTCTTCATGTGGCGCGAGATCGCCGGCACTGCCGCGAAGAAGTCCGCGGCCTCCTCGATGGGCATGTCGAGGACGTCGGCGATCGTCTTGCCCTTGAAGTGCACCTCGAGCGTCTCGCGGTTGTAGCGCGCGCCGTGGCAGACCTCGCAGGGGACGTAGACGTCGGGCAGGAAGTTCATCTCGATCTTGATCGTGCCGTCGCCGGAGCAGGCGTCGCAGCGACCGCCCTTGACGTTGAACGAGAAGCGCCCCGGCTGGTAGCCGCGGATCTTGGCCTCGGTCGTCGTGGCGAAGAGCTTGCGGATCGAGTCGAAGACCCCGGTGTAGGTGGCCGGGTTGGACCGGGGCGTGCGGCCGATCGGGCTCTGGTCGACGTGGACGACCTTGTCGAGGTGCTCGAGCCCCCTGACCGTCTTGTGGCGCCCCGGCACGTGGCGGGCACCGTTGAGCTTGTTGGCCAGGACGTTGTAGAGGATGTCGTTGACGAGCGTGGACTTGCCAGAGCCCGAGACCCCCGTCACCGCGACCAGGTTGCCCAGCGGGAACGACACGTCGACCCCGTGCAGGTTGTGCTCTCGCGCGCCCACCACGGTCACCTCGCGGCCCCGCTCCTGGGGTCTGCGCAGCGACGGCGTCGGGATCTCGAGCCGGCCCGAGAGGTACTTGCCGGTGATGGAGTCGGGGTGCTCGAGCAGGCCCTTGACGGGGCCGGAGTGGACGACCTTGCCCCCGTGCTCGCCCGCCCCGGGGCCGATGTCGACCACCCAGTCGGCCGTGGCGATGGTGTCCTCGTCGTGCTCGACGACGATGAGGGTGTTGCCGAGGTCGCGCAGCCGGGTGAGCGTCTCGATCAGCCGGTGGTTGTCACGCTGGTGCAGGCCGATGCTCGGCTCGTCGAGGACGTAGAGGACGCCCACCAGCCCGGAGCCGATCTGGGTCGCGAGGCGGATGCGCTGGGCCTCACCACCGGACAGCGTCCCGGCGGGTCGGTCGAGCGAGAGGTAGTCGAGGCCCACGTCGAGCAGGAACCCGAGGCGCGCGTCGATCTCCTTGATCACGCGCTCGGCGATCTGGCGCTCGCGCGGGGTGAAGTCGACCTCCTTGAGGAACTTCGCGCAGTCCGCGATGGCCAGGGCGCAGATGGCCGAGATGCTGCGCCCACCGATGTGCACCGCGAGCGACTCGGGCTTGAGCCGGGCGCCGCCGCACTCGGGACACGGCACCTCTCGCATGAAGCCCTCGTAGCGCTCGCGGCTCCACTCGGAGTCGGTCTCGGAGTGCCGACGCTTGACGAACGGCACGACTCCCTCGAAGCCGGTGGTGTAGGAGCGCTCGCGTCCGTAGCGGTTCTTGTACCTGACGTGGACCTTGTAGTTCTGGCCGTGCAGCAGGGCCTCCCTGGCCCGCTCCGGCAGGGCCGCCCACGGGGTGTCCATGTCGAACTTGAGGTCGTCGCCGAGGGCCTTCATGACGCGCTGGAAGTACTCGGCCGACCCGCTGCCCTGTGACCACGGCGCGATCGCACCTTGGTTGAGCGTGAGGTCCTCGTCGGGGACCAGCAGCTCGGGGTCGACCTCGAGCTCGGTGCCGAGGCCGGTGCACTTGGGACAGGCGCCGAACGGGCTGTTGAACGAGAACGACCGCGGCTCCACCTCGTCCATCGAGAGGGGGTGGTCGTTGGGGCAGGCCATGCGCTCGGAGAACCGGCGCTCGCGGTCGGGGTCGTCGGCGTCGCGGTCGACGAACTCGACGACGAGGACGCCACCGGCCAGGCCCAGGGCGGTCTCCACCGAGTCGGTGAGCCGGCGCTTGGCGCCGGAGTCGCCCCCCTTGGACACGAGGCGGTCGACCACCACGTCGATGGTGTGCTTGACCTGCTTCTCGAGCTTGGGCGGCTCGGTGAGCGTCACGACCTCGCCGTCGACGCGAGCCCGGGAGAAGCCCTTGCTCTGGAGCTCGGCGAACAGGTCGACGTACTCGCCCTTGCGAGCCCGCACCACCGGCGCGAGCACCTGGAAGCGCGTCTTCTCGGGGAGCTCCAGCAGGCGGTCGACGATCTGCTGGGGGCTCTGCCGGGTGATCGGCTCGCCGCAGACCGGGCAGTGCGGCCGCCCGGCCCGGGCGAACAGCAGGCGGAGGTAGTCGTAGACCTCGGTGATCGTGCCGACCGTGGACCGCGGGTTGCGGTTGGTGGACTTCTGGTCGATCGAGACGGCGGGCGAGAGACCCTCGATGAAGTCGACGTCGGGCTTGTCCATCTGGCCCAGGAACTGCCGGGCGTAGGCCGAGAGGGACTCGACGTAGCGACGCTGGCCTTCGGCGAAGATGGTGTCGAAGGCGAGCGAGGACTTGCCCGACCCGGAGAGGCCCGTGAACACGATCATGGAGTCGCGGGGCAGCTCGACCGACACGTCGCGCAGGTTGTGCTCGCGGGCGCCGCGCACGATGAGCTGGTCGTGCTGGTGGCGGTGGGAGGGCACGGCTGAAGTCACCGGCCCATCGTAGGTGGCCACACCGACAACGCCATTTCCGCCCTTCCCCACGGGGGTGCGCCTACCGTGGACGGTGTGCGGAGGGGTGGCAGGTTTCGCAGGGCCCTGGGCGTGCTCGTCCTCGTCGTGGCGGTGAGCACGGCCGCTGCCTGCAGGCAGGACACGGGCCCCCAACCCGTCGGCGCCGCGAGGCTGGCCTGGCGCGAGGTGCCGCTGCCGGCTGGTCTTGCCCCCGTCACGCTGGCGAGCTCGGGGCCGACGCTGCTCGTCGGTGCCCGGGCCGGGCAGCGACCCGTGCCCCGTCTGCTCGCCGGGCCCACGACCACCGACCTCCACGCGGTTCCCCTCACCCCACGGTCCCCCTACGCCTTCGAGGCCACCTGGTTATCGATCGCGACGAAGGGCGACCGGGTCGAGGCCGTCGGCGGGGCCCGCGGGGGCGCCCACGGCAACTACCGCTGGTCGACGTGGACGGGAACCACCAGCGGTACCAGCAGCACCACCACCACCAGCAGCACTACCAGCACCACCAGCACCCGCAGCAGCACCACCGGCGGCACGGGGCACCTGGCCGAGCAGGAGCAGCCGTTCGGGGTGTTCGGCAGCTGGGGCGCAGGCGACCTCGTGGGAGTGGCGTTCGCGGGCGACTCCCCCGTCATCCTCGGCGCGTGGCAGAGCGAGCAGACGGGGCTCGACATCGCCACGTGGCTGCGCACCGGCGACCGCTGGGCCCGGCAGCGCTCCACGGGTACCGCCCTGGGGAGCACTCCGACCGAGCTGCTGTCCGCCGGGGCCATAGCGTCGGCGGGAGACCGTGACGGAGACGGCGACGACGACGGCCTGGTGCTCAGTGGCTCCGTCACCCGGCTGGGCCCGGGCAGCGTCCGCGTCGACCCCGCGGTCTGGACCGCGGCGGGACCTTCGGGTCCCTGGCGGCGGGTCGACCTGCCGCGGCCGGCCGGCTCGGCCACCACCGAGGCCCACGCCGCGGCCTGTCGCCCGGGGCGCTGCCTCGTGGCCGGCGCCTCAGGCGGCCGTCTGGTGCTGTGGTGGGTCTCCGGCACCGAGGCGCAGGTCGGCAAAGGGGTGCCGGAGGTGACGCTGGCCGACGACGCGAGGGCCCTCGCCCCGGTGCACCTCGCCACGCGCCCCGTCGTGGTCGTGCCCGGCCGCCAGCGCACGCTGGTCATGCAGTCCACCGGCGACGGCTCGCAGGGCTGGGACGTCCAGGACGGCCCACTCGGGACCCCCGTCGCCGTCGTCGCGCACGACGGCCACCTCCTGGTCGTCACCCGCGACGCGACCGGCGCCACCCACCTCTGGCAGTCCGACCGGTGACGCGGTGCGCCGCCCCGCCGCGGTCCGCAGCGCGCAATACGCTCGCGTCATGACGACCCCCATCGAGGAGTACGCCGTCCTGGGTGACACGGAGACCGCGGCCCTGGTCAGCCGGGAGGGCTCCATCGACTGGCTGTGCCTGCCGCGGTTCGACTCGACGGCCTGCTTCGCGGCGCTGCTCGGCACGCCCGACAACGGCCGCTGGCTGCTCGGACCCGCGGGACCGGCGCGGAGCACCCGTCGCTACGTCGAGAACTCCTTCGTCCTCGAGACGGTGCACGAGACCGACACCGGTGTCGTCAAGGTGACCGACCTCATGCCGCTGGGCGACGGGCGTGCCGACATCATCCGCAGCGTCGAGGGCGTCCGCGGCACCGTCCTCATGCGCCACGAGTGGATCGTCCGCTTCGACTACGGCAAGGTCCGGCCGTGGGTGTCGCACAGCGTCGGGCACCGGCTCGACAGCGACGTGATCACGGCCGTGGCCGGCCCCGACATGCTCGTCCTGCGAGGGTCGCGCCTCCCGCACGCGCGGGACGGCCACCACGAGGACGAGTTCGAGGTGGCCGCGGGCGAGACGCACACGTGGACCACGACGTGGTTCCCGTCCTACGAGCGGGTCCCGGCACCCCTCGACATCGACTCCCGCATCGCCGAGACCATCCGGGTCTCCAACGAGTGGGCGTCGCACTGCACCTACGAAGGGCCCTACCGCGAGCAGGTCGTCCGCTCGCTGCTGACGCTGCGCGGCATGACGCACTCGCGCTTCGGTGGCATCGTCGCCGCGCCGACGACGAGCCTGCCCGAGGACTTCGGCGGCGAGCGCAACTGGGACTACCGGTACTGCTGGCTGCGCGACGCCTCGCTCACCCTCGAGGCGCTGGTCGCCTCCGGCTACGTCGACGAGGCACGGCTGTGGCGCAACTGGCTGATCCGCGCCGTGGCCGGCGACCCGGAGGACCTGCAGATCATGTACGCGATCAACGGCTCCCGCCGGCTCCCGGAGCGCACCCTGGACCACCTGCCGGGCTACGCCGGCTCGACACCGGTGCGCATCGGCAACGGCGCCGTCGACCAACGGCAGTCCGACGTCCTCGGCGAGGTGATGATCGCCCTCGACGAGGCCCGCCGCGCCGGACTCGAGGTGTCGCACCAGGCCTGGGCCATGCAGCGGGCCCTCGTGCAGAACCTCGCGGAGCACTGGGACCAGCCCGACAACGGGCTGTGGGAGATCCGCGGTCCCCTGCGCCACTTCACCCATTCCCGCGTCATGGTCTGGGCTGCCCTCGACCGCGCGGTCAGGGGCGTCGAGGAGTGGGGCGAGGAGGGGCCGGTCGAACACTGGCGCGAGCTGCGCGAACGCGTGCGCGAGGAGGTGCTCAGCAAGGGGTTCAACACGCGCGAGAACACCTTCACCCAGCACTACGACACCACCGAGGTCGACGCCTCGCTCCTGCTCATCCCCCTCGTCGGGTTCCTGCCACCCGACGACCCGCGCGTGCTGGGGACGATCGCCGCCGTGGAGCGTGACCTCATGCGCGAAGGCTTCCTGCTGCGCTACCGCACCGAGACCGGGATCGACGGCCTGGCGGGTGACGAGCACCCGTTCCTCGCCTGCTCGTGGTGGTTGGTGAGCGCGTATGCCGTGTGCGGCCAGCTCGACAAGGCCCGCGACCTCATGGACCGCCTGGTGGCCCTGCTCAACGACGTCGGCCTGATCTCCGAGGAGTACGACCCCCACGAGCGACGGATGGTGGGCAACTTCCCCCAGGCCTTCTCACACCTCACGTTCATCGGCGCCGCCCATGCGCTCGCTGCCGCCGAGGCGAAGGCATGACCGACCCCGGGCGTGACCTGACGACAGACCTGGCCCACGTCGCCGCCCAGACCGAGCTGTTGCTCGACACGGCACGGGGCCTGACGGACCCGGACGCCCCGTCGCTGTGCGAGGGCTGGAGCCGTGGCCACGTGCTCAGCCACGTGGCCCGCAACGCCGAGGCGATCGGGCGGCTCGCGGGCTGGGCCGTGAGCGGCACTCCGGCCGCCATGTACCCGGGCGGTGCCGCCGGGCGCGACGCCGACATCGAGGCCGGTGCCGGTCGCCCGGTCGAGGTCCTGGTCGACGACGTCGCCACGACGGCCCAGGACCTCGCGCCACGGCTCGACGGCCTGCGGGGAGCCTGGGCCGCCGAGCAGGTCGAGATGCGCGGAGGGCTCATGGTCTCGCCCGCCGCCCTGCCGTTCCTGCGGCTGCGCGAGGTCGTGTTCCACCACGTCGACCTCGACGCCGGCTTCGGCTTCGAGGACGTCCCGGCCGACCTGTTGCGCCTCTTCGTGGACGACGCCGTCTCCCGCCTCGAGGGTCACGCCGACGACCTCGCGGTGGAGCTGCGGGCCGACGAGGGCGACGTCTGGACGCTCGGCCGGCCCACGGCATACGCGCAGGGGAGCCTGGCCGACCTGCTGCTCTGGCTCGCGCGACGCGAGCCGAGGGGGCTGCGCGTGGAGGGTGAGCTGCCCGGGCTGCCCCGCGGCGCGTAGCGGCGCCCCAGCGGGCCCGCACGGGCCGCCTGGAGGGTCTCAGCCGACGGCGCTGGGTGCCACCGGGGCACCGTTGATGCCGGCCCGCCGCGCGATGGCCACCGCGGCGAGCGCGCTGTGCACCTTGAGCTTGTGCAGGATGCTCTGCACGTGGGTGCGCACCGTGTTCGGTGACACGTGCAGCAGGTCGCCGATCTCGGTGCGGCTCATGCCCTCCACGAGGCACGCCAGCACCTCGAGCTCCCGCGAGGTCAGCTCGGAGATGCCCTGGACGTGCTCGAGCGAGGAGCGCTGGCCCCGGGACAGCGACATCAGCACACCCGCCAGCAGGTCGCCCGGGATCCGGGTCTCCCCCTTGGCTACCCCGCGGATCGCCTCGACGAGGTCGCGAGCGGTGGCGGTCTTCGGGACCCAGCCGCGGACCCCGACCTGCACGGCCTCGACGACCTGCTCCCCCGGCTCCGCGCCGGTGGCGACGACGATGCCCACCTCGGGCTGCCGCCGCACCGCCTCGCGGGCCACGACCAGTCCGTCCTCGCCGGCGAGCGCGAGGTCGAGCACCATCACGTCGAAGGACACTGCCGAGACCAGCGCCAGAGCACGGGTCACCGTGGTCGCCTTGCCGACGACGTTGAGGTCCGAGTAGTCGCCCAGGCAGACCTCGAGGGCGTCGGCGAAGACTTCGTGGTCATCGACGATCACGACGCGCACCCCAGAGCTCATGGGCCCAGCGTTCCTTGCGCGGGTTCAGGACAGACCCGACCCGGGTGGGAGCCCGGAATACGTCAAAAGGGTGAGGGCTCCCACCCGGGTCGGGTCGAAACGGTCCCGGCTCAGCGCAGGTGCGCCGGCCACGACTCGCTGGAGCCGTGGGACGACATCAGCGCTGCGGCCTGCAGTCGCGAGTGCACGCCCAGCTTGGTCAGGAGGTTCTGCACGTGGGTCCTTGCCGTGCTGCGCTGGACCCCCAGCGAGTCAGCCATCTCCTCGGTCGTCTGGCCGTCCATGATGCAGCGCATCACCTGCCACTCCCGGTCGGTGAGGAACTGCAGCGCCCACAGCGGGTCGTCCGTCGACTTGTGCGGCCGCAGCGCGCGCTGCAGCAGCTGGGGCTCGACGGCCAGCTGACCACGCACGGCGCGGTCCAGCATCTCGACGATCTCGACGATCGGCTTCTCCTTGCCGACGTACCCCGAGGCCCCCTCGGCGATGGCCCGACCCACGATCGCGTGGTCGGCCTGCGCCGAGAGCATGACGACCTTGGTCTCCGGCGAGATCTCGCGGATCTTGTGGATGGCCGCCACCGAGGTGCCGTCCGGGAAGTTCACGTCCAGCAGGCAGACGTCCGGGCGGTGCTGCTCGACGGCCATGATCGCCTCGTCCGGGTGCCCGGCCAGCGCCACGACGTCGTGCCCGCGCGCTCCCAGTGCGAGGCCGAGCGCCTCCAGCAGCAGCAGGTGGTCGTCACACACCACGATCCTCATGACGCCACCGCCGCGAGGCCCGTGTGCATCAGGCAGATGTCGGCGACCGCGCCACCGTCGTCGCCGGGCACGAGCTCGAACGACCCCCGGCACGCGGCCACCATGGCCCGCGTGGTGGTGAGGCCCAGCGAGGTCCGCGAGGCGACCCGACCCAGGCCGGGACCGTCGTCGACGACCGTCAGGTGGACGCCCTGGACGTCCGACCGCACGCCCACGGTCACGTGACCGTGGTCGCCTGCTGCGCGCACCGCGTTGTCGAGGATGCACGCCAGCGCCCGGCTCAGCGCGACCGGACGGGCCCACGCCTCGGCGGACTCCGACTCGTCGAGCGCCTCGAGCGTGATCTCGCACGTCGAGGTCGCCCGGGCGCGCTCGACCGCGCTCACGGCGAGCTCGGCCACGTCGGTGCTCGTCACCT
Source organism: Pedococcus sp. P2_E4 (assembly GCF_056403935.1). NCBI lineage: Bacteria > Bacillati > Actinomycetota > Actinomycetes > Micrococcales > Intrasporangiaceae > Pedococcus > Pedococcus sp. P2_E4. The sequence continues at coordinate 171,740 of NZ_JBFUEO010000003.1, forward strand.
CGTCGGCGGCGGCGTCACTCAGCACCGCCTCGACCAGCTCCGCCAGCCACCTGGCCTGGCCGGAGATGCCCTCCATCTTGCGACTCACGTCGCCACCCTCGGTACCCGACAGGAGGAGGATCGCCGCGAGCGGCTGCCTCAGGTCGTGCAACAGCGCTCGAACGGTGTCGATCTCTCCACCTGCGACTGGGCGCTGGTGTTCCCTCAGAACTGCAGCCATGTTTCTTCCCTCACAACCCCGCGGTAGAGAGCCTGCACCCCCTGTGAGGTCCCCGTGGTTCCCGCGACCCCACAAACGTAGGACGTCAAAAAGACGGGCAGCAATAGTCATTAGGGACTAGGCGACCTCACCGATGACGCCAGTTGCCCGCGTTTGGCGCGGGTGCCTGCAGTGGCGTTGAACGCTGCACCCGCGCAGGTCAGGCGGGGTGGCTGGATAGAGTCGCCGTATGCGGCGTGACAGGTACCCGACCCCGCCGCCGCTGGTCCTGGTGCTGACCGCCGTCGTGTCGGTGCAGTTCGGCGGAGCCCTCGCTGCCACCCTCGTCCCGCAGATCGGGGCCGGCGGTTCGGTCACGCTGCGGCTGCTGTTCGCGGCCACCATCCTGTGGGCCATCGCCCGGCCCTCGGTGCGCGGGATCACCAGGTCGGCCTGGCTGACGGTGCTCGCCTTCGGGCTGGCCCTCGGCCTGATGAACCTCGCGTTCTACGCCTCGCTCGCGCACCTGCCGATCGGCGTCGCCGTCACGGTGGAGTTCCTCGGGCCGCTGACCCTGGCCACCGTCCTGTCGCGCCGGTGGCGGGACCTCGCGGCGGTGGGCGCCGCAGCCGTGGGCGTGGTGCTCATCAGCGAGGCACTCGAGACGCCGTGGTCCGAGCTGGAGTGGACCGGGCTGGGACTGGCGGCAGCCGCGGGCGCCTGCTGGGCGGCATACATCGTCGCGAGCGGTCGAGCGGGCCGGGAGTTCCAGCAGCTCGACGGTCTGGCCCTGGCGATGGTGGTCGCCCTCGTCGTGGCACTGCCGTTCGGGCTGCCCAGCGTGGGCGACTGGAGCGGCACGGCCGTCCTCAAGGGACTCGGGATCGCGGTGCTGTCGTCGGTCCTGCCGTACTCGCTCGAGCTGGTGGCGCTGCGGCGGCTGAGCCCAGCGGTGTTCGGCATCCTGCTCAGCCTCGAGCCCGCCGCCGCGGCCCTGGCCGGGCTGCTGGTGCTGGGCCAGCGGCTCTCGCCCACGCAGCTCGGCGGCATGGCCCTCGTGGTGCTGGCCAGCGCCCTGGTCATGGGCGCGGGCCAGCGCAAGGACCCGGCGGCCACGGGCTGAGCCGCGTGGCCACGGGCTGAGCCGCGGGGCCACGGGCTCAGCCGCGTGGCGGCCGGATCCCGGTGCGCTAGGCCGAGGTGCCCGCCCTGGCGTCGCGGCTCGACTTGATCAGGCTGGCCACGGTCGTGATGCCGAGGATGACGACGATCGCCCCGAGGGACACCGAGATCGGGATGTCGGGCGCCCACTCGATGTGGTGTCCACCGTTGATGAAGCCCAGCTCGTTCTCGTGCATCGCGTGCAGCACGAGCTTGACCCCGATGAACGCGAGCAGGACCGCCAGGCCCAGGCTGAGGTAGACGAGCCGCTTGAGCAGGCCACCGATGAGGAAGTACAGCTGGCGCAGACCCATCAGCGCGAACATGTTCGCGGTCAGGACGAGGTACGGGTCCTTGGTGAGCCCGAAGATCGCCGGGATGGAGTCGAGCGCGAACAGCAGGTCGGTCGTGCCCAGCGCCATGATCACGATGAACATCGGGGTCGCGAGCTTCTTGCCGCCCACACGCGTGAACAGCTTGGCGCCGTCGTAGTCCTTGGTGGCCGGGAAGCGCCGCTCCACCCACTTCATGAAGCGGTTCTCCTCGTACTCCTCGTCGTCGCTCTCCCCCTCCTTGGCGAGGGTCCAGGCGGTGTAGATGAGGAAGGCCCCGAACAGGTAGAAGATCCAGGAGAAGTTGTTGATGGCAGCGGCGCCGACGGCGATGAAGATGCCGCGCAGGACGATGGCGATCATGATGCCGATGAGCAGCGCGGACTGCTGCAGCTTCTCGGGGACCCCGAACCTGGCCATGATGAGCAGGAAGATGAACAGGTTGTCGATCGACAGCGAGTACTCGGTGAGCCAGCCCGCGTAGTACTCGGTCATGAACTTCGCACCGTGGGCGTCCTTGGTGAACCACCAGACGCCGAGCCCGAAGACGATGGCCGCGCCGACATAGCCGACGAGCGCGAGGCTGACCTCCTTGGTGCTGGGGACGTGCGGGCGACGTGCGATCACGAACACGTCGAAGATCAGCACTGCGGCCATCAGCCCGATGGTGAGCCACCAGACCCACGGGGCGACGTGCATCTGGTCCGCATCTGCGGCGGCGAACACGAGGGAGTTCAAATCAGGACCCTTCCGGTCACAACAAGGTGGCCGGAGGTCTCTCCCGCCCCGTGAGGTGCGGACCGGCTCCCCGGGCCCGGTATGCCGTGCGGCTGGGTTCAGCTGCTCGGCGGGCCGTGATGACGAGGACACCGCGTGGGGATACTCCCCTCCGATGGTCGCCGACAGTCTCCCAGACGGGACGGACGCAGCCCAAATCGAGCGCCTGGAGGCTCAGGCGGTGGGACGCCGCGACTTGGGGAGCTTGGCCACGACCGTGTCGTACGAGGCGTCGACCGCGTCGCGGATCTCGTCGTCCGGGATGGCGCCGCCGATCCTGAGGGTGTTCCAGCCCGACCGGCCGATGTAGGCCATGACGGAGGCGTCGTCGGGGTACTGCAGGAGCCACTCGTCCGCCTCGAGCCGGTTGGCCCCGCACTTGAGGCCGACCGCGTCGTGACCCAGGAACGCGAAGATCTTGTCACCGACCTTGGCGACGTGGTCGCCCTCCCAGGGCTGGTCCGCCCATGCTCCCGGCTTGCCGAGGCAGTAGGCCCGCAGGGCGTCGGGGGTCACGGCCGCACCGGCGCCCGCGTCTCGAGCGGCGCCGTCGCGATGGGCATGCTCACTTGGTGGCCTCGGACATCTGCCTGAGCTCCTTCTTCAGGTCACCGATCTCGTCCCTGAGCCGGGCCGCCAGCTCGAAGTGCAGGTCGGTGGCTGCCTGGTGCATCTGGGCGGACAGCTCCTGGATGAGGTTGGCCAGGTCATTGGCAGGCAGGTTCTTGAGCCGGTCGGACGCGAGACCCGCGTCGGCCTGCAGGGCGCCACGACCACCGCGTCCGCCACCCTTGCCACGGGACTGGCTGCGGCCAGAACCCATCAGCGCCTCGGTGTCGGCGTCCTCACGCTGGAGCAGGTCGGTGATGTCGGCGATCTTCTTGCGCAGGGGCTGGGGGTCGACCCCGGCCTCGCGGTTGTAGGCGATCTGCTTCTCGCGCCGACGCTGGGTCTCGTCGATCGCCTCCTGCATCGAGGGGGTGATCTTGTCGGCGTACATGTGCACCTGGCCCGACACGTTGCGGGCCGCGCGGCCGATGGTCTGGATGAGCGACCGAGCCGAGCGCAGGAAGCCCTCCTTGTCGGCGTCGAGGATGCTCACCAGGGACACTTCGGGCAGGTCGAGGCCCTCGCGCAGCAGGTTGATGCCGACCAGGACGTCGTACTCGCCCAGCCGCAGCTCACGCAGGAGCTCGACGCGGCGCAAGGTGTCGACCTCGCTGTGGAGGTACCGCACCCGCACCCCCTTGTCGAGCAGGTAGTCGGTGAGGTCCTCGGCCATCTTCTTGGTGAGGGTCGTGACCAGCACCCGCTCGTTCTTTGCGGTGCGTTCGCCGATCTCGTGGAGCAGGTCGTCGATCTGGCCCTTGGTCGGCTTGAGCACGACCTCGGGGTCGATCAGCCCGGTGGGGCGGATGATCTGCTCGACCACCCCGGTGCTCTGGGCCAGCTCGTAGGGGCCCGGCGTCGCCGAGAGGTAGACGGTCTGGCCGATCCTGTCGAGGAACTCCTCCCACCGCAGCGGACGGTTGTCCATCGCCGACGGCAGCCGGAAGCCGTGGTCGACCAGCATCCGCTTGCGGGACATGTCGCCCTCGTACATGGCGCCGATCTGCGGGACGGTCACGTGCGACTCGTCGATGACGAGCATGAAGTCCTCGGGGAAGTAGTCCAGCAGCGTGTTGGGCGCGGTGCCGCGGCCTCGGCCGTCGATGTGCATCGAGTAGTTCTCGATGCCGGAGCAGGACCCGACCTGGCGCATCATCTCGACGTCGTAGGTGGTGCGCATCCGCAGGCGCTGGGCCTCGAGCAGCTTGCCCTGCTTCTCGAAAGTCGCCAGCTGGTCGGCCAGCTCGAGCTCGATGCCGCGGATGGCGCGCTCCATCCGCTCGGGCCCGGCGACGTAGTGCGTCGCCGGGAAGACGTACATCTCGGTCTCCTCGTGCACGATCTCGCCGGTCAGCGGGTGGAGCGTGTAGATCCGCTCGATCTCGTCGCCGAAGAACTCGATGCGGACGGCGAGCTCCTCGTAGACCGGGATGATCTCGACGGTGTCGCCGCGCACCCGGAAGGTGCCGCGCGTGAAGGCGAGGTCGTTGCGGGTGTACTGCATCTGGACGAACCGCCGCAGCAGGTCGTCGCGGTCGACCTCCATGCCGACACGCAGCCGGGCCATCCGGTCGATGTACTCCTGGGGGGTGCCGAGGCCGTAGATGCACGACACCGAAGCCACCACGACGACGTCTCGACGGGTCAACAGCGAGTTGGTGGCACTGTGGCGCAGCCGCTCGACCTCGTCGTTGATCGAGGAGTCCTTCTCGATGTAGGTGTCCGTCTGCGGGATGTACGCCTCGGGCTGGTAGTAGTCGTAGTAGGAGACGAAGTACTCGACGGCGTTGTTGGGCAGCAGCTCGCGGAACTCGTTGGCGAGCTGGGCGGCCAGGGTCTTGTTGGGGGCCATCACGAGGGTGGGTCGCTGCACCTGCTCGATCAGCCAGGCGGTCGTCGCGGACTTGCCCGTGCCGGTGGCGCCGAGCAGGACCGTGTTGGTCTCGCCGGCCTTGATGCGGCGGGTCAGGTCGGCGATGGCGGTCGGCTGGTCGCCCGCGGGCTGGAAGTCCGAGACCACCTCGAACGGGGCCACCGTGCGCTGAAGGTCGGTCGTGGGACGCATAGGACAACCGTATGCCTCCCCACCGACAGCAGTACCTCCCGCCTCCTTCTGACCCAGCGCAGCCTGCGGCGCGGCCAAGCGCCTTCCCCGTGGCGGGGCGTTCCTTGGGGAAGCCGCCCCGGGGCACGCCGGCGGCCCCGCCGGGGTCGGCGGGGTGTGGGGCGGGGTCACGCTGGTTCCTGCGCGGCACGCCGGGCGAGCAGCTGGTCGTAGGAGCCGCGGGTCAGGTCCCACTGCACCCGGTCACCCTCTGGGCGGGTCACGACCTGCCCGGCGAGGCGTCGCTGGTGGACGGTGGTGTGGTGCCGCTCGCACAACAGGGCGGCGTTGGACAGGTCCGAGGCGCCGAAGTCGGCCCAGTGCACCAGGTGATGACCGTCGGTCCAGGCGGGTGGGGCTCCGCAGCCGGGGTAGGTGCAGCCGC